>DVKZ01000008.1 GCA_018715775.1 Candidatus Fimousia stercorigallinarum
CGGTCATCAGTATTAAAAATCCATTATCCGGATATATTTCCGTACCGGAAATTGGAGAAATTATCCGAGATATCGATCAAGCAAATGGAATTGTACAGGTTCAAAAACCGGAAAAAAGACATACCTGTGCATGTGCTTAAGAAAGACAGGTGGATGCTTTTGTGGATATGATGAGAGAATCCCCCATTACCATCCGGATGAGTGACTATGGCGGCTTTGAAAAAGTCGGATCACTGGGTGAAAGTCTTCCGACAAGTGATCGCCAGACAACAACTGAAGAAGGAGATATCGTGTTGTATAGCGGAAATCAGATTGTAATCTTTTACGGAGCTAATTCCTGGAGTTATACAAGACTCGGACATGTCGATGATCTGGATGGATGGGAAGAAGCTTTGGGGAATGAAGATGTGACAGTGACTTTTCCCTATCGGAATAGAGAATACAAAAATAAGAGAAGGCGCTGTCGGATAATAACATATTTCAACTCCGATGCCTTATAAAGACATCTCCCGCAGAATTTTATGTCAGCAATGACGTTTCTGCGGGAGGTGTCTTTTTTTCAAATTTCTGGATTTTCTGGTGTAGGAATGGGAGTCCATCTACGGTAGGAATGAAACGTTTGGCTTTTTCTGGTGTAGGCGAGGGAGTCCGTCTATGATGGGATCTAGCTTTTGAAAAAGCCCGAATTTCTTTGGGTTTGAATCTGTCCTTCATGTCAGGATTCAAAGTCGGTATTAACTGACAGCCTCTTCCTGTATTTTTTTGTAAACCGGTAAACGGTGATTTGACTAGTCTATTTTGCAGTATGAAGCAGATAACTGATCGTATCTGTGATCAGTTGATTTAGTGAATCCGGCTGTTTTAAAGACGGATGATCAATCGTAATCTTTTCATAACAAGTATGATAATCTGCCTTTTTCTTATATTCTTTTGGCACAAAAGCGGCCAGACTCTTATGGACCGCCCGGTCTTCCACAGGAAGATAATAATAATCTTTTGGATTTTGAAAATAGTGTTTGATCTGATTCGCTTCATCCGGGGAAAAATGCAGGCATCCTGTCGTATCCCGAACGGATAATTTAATCGATTCATCCTGATAATGAAGAGGTTTTAAAATCGCATACGGCAGTTCAAAATGGATTGTAAAACCGTCGGGATCCGATGCATCGACGTGACAATTTTGAATCTTTCCGTAAAAAAGATCATTATAAGAAAAAACCGGAATCAGATTTAACAGCACATCCAATGATTCCTGATTGTGGAGCAATAAAGACTGTGCAACCGAAGATTCCGGATGTTTTACATAGTTTTGATAAGTTTTGACTAATTTTTTACCGGAAAGTCCTATGATGCGTCTGTAATCGATATAGTTTTCCAGTGCAGCCTGTCTGCAGGAGGAAAGCCCTAATATTTTTCGCAGAGGATGGATGATCTCGTAATAATCATCCGATACAAAAGCAGGGAGAGGATTGGCAAGATGATATTCTTGACACTTTTTCTCAATAAACGGAAGAGCAAAACGTCCGCCGTAATAGGTAATAATGGTATGACCGTTTTGGATTTCCCGTAAAAAAGCTTCCAGAAGCATTTGCTGTTCAAAACCAGTATGGTTCAGCCATTGTTTTATGATGATTTTTCCTCCGGTCCAGCATGCAGTGCCGATCATCATGATTGCGGATACTTCGGCCTGGAACCCCGTAGTATCAAGGCATAAAAAATAGGTACCCTCTTTGATCGGATACGGAGGCGTGTATGTAAATTCATTTGTCTTTTCTATCATTTTTTATGTTCACCCTTTCAAAAAAATTATAGAGTGTTTTCTTTTATTTCGCAAGATAGAATTCATTACGGACAAATGTTCGAATCTATGTTATACTAAAAGCTACTGGATAGATGGAAAGGACAAACGTATGATATCATATATTAAAGGAACGCTGGAAGAAGCAGCAATTGACAGTATTATTATTGAAAATAATGGGATCGGCTATGACATTAAGACGCCGACGATGATCGACCGGCTGCCAAAACTTGGGGAATTATGTAAGATCTATACGCATATGTATGTGCGGGAAGATGCGATCGGCTTATTTGGATTTTTAACAAAAGAGGAGCTTGATATGTTTCAGCTTCTGATCGCCGTCAACGGGATCGGCCCGAAAGCAGCGCTTGCTGTGTTATCGACTTTGTCGGTAAAGGAATTGAAGTTTGCGATATTAAGCGATGATACGAAATCAATCTGTAAGACACCCGGGATCGGTCCGAAAGGAGCTAAGCGTCTGATACTGGATCTGAAAGATAAACTGGAAAGTGAGGAACCGGAAGAAGATGTGCTTTCCGCGGATCTGTTTGAGAGTGCAGCAGAAGATGTTGTGACGATGACGGTTCAGGCATTGGTAAGCCTTGGATATTCTAACTCGGAAGCTTACCGAAGCATTCAGGCGGTAGAAGGCCGCGAGTCGATGGATACGGAAACGCTGTTAAAAGCAGCATTGAAAAAAATGATATTTTAAATAGATTGAGAGTGAAGACAGATGATAGACCGAATGATTACGACCGAATTTATGGATGAAGATATTGTTATAGAAAGCAATTTACGTCCACAGATGCTGGATGACTACATCGGACAAGAAAAAGTAAAGAAGAATCTGGAAGTTTTTATCAAAGCGGCAAAGGAGCGCGGGGAATCTTTAGATCATGTATTGCTGTATGGGCCTCCGGGGCTCGGAAAGACGACGCTTGCAGGCATTGTTGCCAATGAAATGGGAGTCAATCTAAAGATTACATCAGGACCTGCGATTGAAAAACAGGGAGAACTTGCAGCAATTTTGAACAATTTGTCAGAAGGAGATGTGTTGTTTATTGATGAGATCCACCGTCTGAACAGACAGGTAGAAGAAGTCCTGTATCCGGCGATGGAAGACTTTGCAATTGACATTGTAATTGGAAAAGGGCAGGGAGCGAGATCGATTCGGTTAAATCTCCCGCATTTTACTTTGATCGGTGCAACGACAAGAGCCGGAATGTTGACCGCGCCGCTGCGAGATCGTTTTGGGGTAGTGAATCGATTAAATTTTTATACAAATGAGGAATTACAGACAATCGTCATGCGGTCCGCGGATGTTCTGGATGTGACCATTGATTCGGAAGGGGCAGCAGAGATCGCAAGAAGATCGCGTGGAACGCCGAGATTGGCAAACCGCCTGTTAAAACGCGTGCGGGATTTTGCACAGATTCAGTTTGATGGCAAGATTACCAGAGAAGTAGCAAAAGTATCATTAGATCAGCTGGAAGTGGACTCCTTTGGACTTGATCAGATCGACCGCAATATTTTGCTGATGATGATCGATAGGTTTGAAGGAAAGCCGGTAGGATTGGATACATTAGCAGCCGCGATCGGTGAGGATGCAGGAACGATTGAAGATGTCTATGAACCGTACTTAATACAAAATGGATTAATCAAGAGAACACCGAGAGGGCGTGTGGCAACAAGACGTGCATATCGCCATTTGGGAATTGAGATGCCGGAAGAATAGAGGTGAAGGTACCGTGGGGAAGAATTCGATTGAGGTAATTATTAATAAGAAAGTTTATCAATTAAGTGGTTCGGAAAGTGAAGAATATCTGCAGAAGCTGGCACGGTATATTGATCGGAAGATGCAGGAATTATCCCAGACAGCCGGATATGATAAGATGTCGCTGGAGTATCAGAATTTAATGCTGTCATTAAATCTGGCTGATGAATATTTTAAATGTCGGGAAGAATTAGAACAGATGGATAAAGAAGCAACAGAACGGGAGCGTCAGTTATTTGAAACAAAGCATGAGATGATCGATGCGACGATCCAATGTGAGACATTGCAGAAAATGGTTTCGGAGTATAAAGAAGAGATTATCAAATTGCAAAAAGAGTTATTAAAATTAGAACAGAGGGCGACAGATGAGTAAATTACAATTTGCACAAACAGACCAGCGAAATACCCCGGACTGGATTGAAGTCTTATCCCCTGCCGGTTCTTTTGAAAGCCTGGAAGCAGCGGTCAAAGCCGGGGCAGACGCTGTCTATGCCGGCGGCAGTCAGTTCGGTGCAAGAGCCTACGCGGGTAATTTTGACGAAGAAGAGATGAAACGGGCGATCGACTATGTGCATCTTCATAATAAAAAATTATATATGACGGTGAATACGCTTTTTAAGCAGGAAGAACTGGATCAGCTGTATGAATATCTTCTCCCATATTATAAAGAAGGTCTGGATGCTGTGATCGTGCAGGATGTCGGAATTGCGGCAATGATCCGGGAAGAATTCTCGGGATTGGATCTGCATGCGAGTACGCAGATGACGGTAACCGGATCAGAGGGAGCAAAGTTTTTGGAACAGCTTGGTTTTATCCGGGTTGTTCCTGCCAGAGAACTGTCCTGTGAGGAGATTTCTGAGATCAGAAAGCAGACAAATCTGGAAATTGAAACATTTGTTCACGGGGCACTCTGCGTTTCTTATTCCGGACAGTGTCTGATGAGCAGCATGCTTGGGGGAAGAAGCGGCAACCGCGGACGATGTGCCCAGCCGTGTCGGCTTCCATATGATCTGTATGAGGGGAAAATAAAGCTTAATCAGAATCAGGAACGATATCTGCTCAGTCCCCGTGATTTGTGTTCTATAGAAGTTTTACCGCAGATTATTCAGGCGGGAGTGAATTCGCTTAAAATTGAGGGGCGGATGAAAAAGCCGGAATATGTAGCAGCAGTAACCAGACAATATCGAAAATATGCAGATCTGTATATGGAACAGGCAGACAGATTTCATGTAGATCAGCAGGATATGCAGGAACTTCTGGAATTGTATAACCGTGGCGGATTTACAAAAGGATACTATATGATGCACAATGGACGGGAAATGATGTCGATGAAACGGCCGAATCATATGGGATATTATGTTGGAAAAATTCAGGAAATCCGCAAGAATAAAGTCATGTTCCGCTGTGAAACGGATATTCATAAACAGGATGTTTTGGAAATATCGATCGACCGGGAGAATAAAGTGGAGCTGACTTCACCGATTGATGCAGCTGCCGGAAGTACAGTTTCTCTGAATGGCAGCCAGATTCGAAAGTTAAAAAAAGGGATGGCAATTTACCGGACGAGAAATCAGAAGCTGATCAGGGAAATACAGGATCAGGTGCTTCGTGCAGAAAAGAAAGAAAAAATTAAGGGAAATATTACATTTTCTGTGGGAAAACCTGTTATGATGGAAGTGTGGAAGGATGATCTTTCGGTTACAGTTTCGGGAAAAGAGGTCATGCAGGCTCAAAACCGTCCCGTAACAGAGGAAGATTTAAGAAAACAGCTGCAAAAGACCGGTGGTACGCCGTTTGAATTAGAACTCGATAAAATTTATTTGGATGGAGCCGGTTTTTTGCCAATGGGCGCCATTAAGGAGCTTCGACGGAATGTTTTAAAACAATTGGAAGAAGCGTTGATCCAAACATCCTATCGGAAAGAAGCAGCCAAAACAGCGATCAGACCCGTAAAAAGAACAAAGACGGAAAGAAATCAGAAAATCTGTTTTGTTTCAACGATGGAGCAGGCGGAAGAAGTGCTGTTACACTCGGATATTGATGCTATTTATTGTGAATCAGAAGCACTTCCTTTCGAAGAATGGGAATTATTTACAAAAAGATGCCATGACGCGGGAAAAGAAATATATTATGCAATGCCTTATATATTCCGCAAAAAAGCAGTGGAAGAATGGAAACTGCAAAAAAAGCTGATCGAGACAGGACATCACGATGGCATCTTAGTTAGAACGATTGATGAATATGCCTTTATGAGGAATCTGACAGGATTTCATAAATTGTTGATTTTGGACAGCTCTTTATATGCTTACAATTCTGCTGCTGAAGATTTTTATATTCGTCATGCCGGAGGGCCGGTACGGACAATCCTCCCGGTAGAATTAAATGATGTTGAATTAAGGACACTCGAACGCACAGATGCGGATATTTTGATCTACGGACATCAACCGCTCATGATCAGCGCCCAGTGTCAGGTGAAAAATCATCTCGGATGTCGGAAAAAAACAAGAAATCTGGTCTTAAAAGATCGATTTCAGAAAGAATTTCCGGTGCGCAATCATTGTCGTTATTGTTACAATGTGATCTATAATGGAGAGCCTCTGCAGCTTGTGAATGCAGAGAATGAGATGAACAGTTTGGATCCGGGCGGACGGATTTATCGCTTTACGATTGAGTCTGGCCGTGAAGTGCGAGCTGTGTTAGAAAACCGCCTGAAAGGGAAAAAATACACGAAAGGACATTTCAAAAGAGGGATTGAATAGGTGATTATATGGTTAGTTTGATTACAATTGTCTCGAAATATTTAATTTTAATTTTGTGTTTCGTATATACTCTTTCCAGTTTTACCGTTTTTTTGGGGAATAAATCGCACCAGCGTGTCAATGAGATATTGGATAATCAGGTCTGGTACTTGTTTACGTTTCATTTTGTCTGCTACTTTGTTTTGTTCATTCAGACATGGAATTTGAATGTGTTGTTTTTCTTTGCTGCACAGATCATATTTTTTGAGTTGATCATGCTTCTGTATCCGAGGATTTATAAGCGGTGTTCGAGGAAAATGCTGAATAATATGTGTTTTCTTCTTGGAATCGGTTTTATCATATTGACGCGGCTATCGTTTGATCTGGCGGTCAAGCAGTTTATGATTGTTGCAGCTTCCTTTCTGATCACGGCGCTGATACCGCTCTGTATTGAAAAGATGACTTTTTTAAACAAATTGGGATGGGTATATGCGATCGGAGGATTATTGATACTCGTGTTCGTCCTGTTTTTCGGAACGAGCAAAAATGGATCCACCAACTGGATCAAGATTACAGAGAGCTTTTATTTTCAACCGTCTGAAATTGTAAAGATTGTTTTTGTATTCTTTGTAGCGTCTATGTTAAGCAAGGCAAAAGAGTTTAAAGATCTTGTGAAAATTACAGTGATCGCTGCTTTGTATGTGGTTGTACTTGTAGTAGAAAGAGATCTGGGAGCAGCGCTTCTTTTCTTTATGATCTATATGATGATGCTATATGCGGCAACTGCAAAAATGACATACCTGCTGGCCGGCTTTGGAGCAGGGTCAGTGGCGTCTGTTCTTGCATATTTTATTTTTAATCATGTTAGAGAAAGAGT
The DNA here is from genome assembly GCA_018715775.1 of Candidatus Fimousia stercorigallinarum. Lineage (GTDB taxonomy): Bacteria > Bacillota > Clostridia > Lachnospirales > Lachnospiraceae > Fimousia > Fimousia stercorigallinarum. The sequence goes on from DVKZ01000008.1 coordinate 7,188, forward strand.
GATGGCCTGGCAGGATCCTTTCTCCATTATTGAAGGCAAGGGTTATCAGATTTGTCAGTCGTTATTTGCGATCGGCACAGGCGGCTGGTTTGGCCTCGGCCTGAATCAGGGGCGGCCGACAGATGTACCGGTTTATGAATCCGATTTTATCTTTTCCGGAATATGTGAAGAGTTTGGCGTATTGTTCGGTCTTTGCGTGATTTTGATCTGCAGCAGCATGTTTTTGTCGATCATGCAGATTTCAACAAGAATACAGGGATTGTTTTATAAATTGTTATGTCTCGGATTTGGCGTTTGTTACTTTTTCCAGGTATTTTTAAATATCGGAGGCGTGACAAAGTTTATTCCATCTACCGGCGTAACGCTGCCGCTCGTCAGCTATGGAGGAACATCGGTTGCATGTACGATGCTGATGTTTGGCATTATTCAGGGACTTTATATGATTTCCAATCGAAAAGAGGTGAAGGACGATGGCATTTTGGAAGAAAAAGAAGAAACAGCCGATGACAAAGGATGAGGAACCGTATTTGCAGTATGAGGCTCATCCGAAAAAGAAAAAGAAAGCAAACCGGCAGATTCTTCAGATTACCTATATTTTTGTTATCCTGTTTTTGGCATTGATCGGCTACATGGTGAAGTTTATTATTGTAGACAGCAGTGATGTGATCGCAAATTCGCATAACCAACGCCAGAGTTCTTTTGCTGAGAAAGTGATACGGGGAAGGATTATCAGCAGTAACGATAAGGTGCTTGCTCAGACCGTTGTGGATTCATCCGGAAATGAGCAGAGAGACTATCCATATGGAAGGATGTTCGCACATGTAGTCGGATTTGATTCAAATGGAAGATCCGGTCTCGAAGGAACTTATAATTTCCAGCTTCTCACATCAAATGCGAATCTTTTTATGCAGATTGCTAATTCATTGCGTGGCGATAAGAATAATGGCGATGATCTGTATACGACACTGGATACAAGGCTGCAAAAGGCCGCATATGATGCACTTGGAAGCAATGATGGAGCGGTGATCGCGATTGAGCCTTCTACAGGAAAAATCCTTGCGATGGTTTCTAAGCCTGATTTTGATCCGAATTATATCGAAAGCGAATGGAGCAATCTAAATTCTTCTTCGGATTCGGTACTCCTTAACCGTGCAACACAGGGATTATATGCACCGGGATCAACGTTTAAGATTATTACGGCTTTAGAATATATGCGTGAAAATTCAAATTATGAAAATTTCAGTTATAATTGTACTTCAACGATCATAAAAAACAGCAATAAAATCTCCTGTTATCATGGAACGGCACATGGGACTGTAAACCTTCGTGAGGCAATCGCTAAATCCTGTAATACGGCATTCGTTGAACTTGGAAGTGATCTTGATAAAGAAAGCCTGAAAGAACTGGCAGAAGATTTACTGTTTAACAGGACAATTTCGACTGGCATTACGACACAGAAGAGTCAGTTTCATGTGACAAAAAATACAGAAGACAGTCAGATGCCTCAGATTGTGATCGGTCAGGGAGATACTTTGATCACTCCGTTGAATAATGCTTTGATCATGTGTGCGATCGCAAATAATGGTGTGATACAGAAGCCATATCTGGCAGATCATATTGAAAATTATAATGGGGGTGTCATTAAGGAATATGAACCGCAGGAATATACGAAAGCACTGACGGAAGAAGAAGCCAATACGATGAAAGAAATGCTGACGGCAGTTATAGAAGAAGGTACCGGCTCTGTGCTTCAGACTTCTCAATATACGGTCGCCGGGAAAACAGGATCGGCAGAGTATAATTCCAATAAAGATTCTCATGCATGGTTTGTCGGCATGTCCAATGTAGAAGATCCGGATCTGGTAGTCAGTGTACTCGTTGAAGATGGAGGCAGCGGAGGACAATCAGCAGCACCGATCGCAAAGGCAGTTTTTGATTCCTATTATAATAATGAGTTAAATCATTAAAATTTGATAAAAAACAGACTGAATTTATTTGAAAATTGATAGATAAATGCTATAATTGTATCAAGAGTACACTTGCAGTTACAGGAGGTTTGCTATGAAAGAGGCAATTAGCTGTGGCGGAGTGGTAATTTATAGGGGAAAGGTACTTCTATTATACAAGAATTACAAGCATAAGTATGAAGGTTGGGTGCTCCCGAAAGGAACCGTAGAAAAAGGAGAAGAATTCCAAGATACGGCGCTGCGTGAAGTGAAAGAAGAAGCAGGAGTAGATGCTTCGATCATAAAATATGCAGGGAAAAGCCAGTATTCTTTTCGCACCTATAATGATACAGTTGTAAAGAATGTGTATTGGTATTTGATGATGTCACACAGTTATTATTCAAAGCCTCAAAAAGAAGAATACTTTTTAGATTCTGGATATTATAAATATCACGAAGCCTATCATATGTTAAAATTCCCTAATGAACGGAAGATACTGGAGAATGCTTATCAGGAATATCTGGATCTGAGAAAGCGGAATCTATGGGGAAGCAAGAAGTATTATTGAAAAAAGAAATGTTCTGTTATGTGCTATATTTAATAGCAGCACAAAACAGAACGTTTCTTTTTTCTTTTATTCAATTCAGAAAAAAAAGGAATATATCATTTTTTGTAGAATAATATATATTAGAGGGAACAGTTTGAAAAAACGTCAGAATTTTTTGGAGTGAAAAAAAGGAGGAAGCATAAGTGTTTTATTCCGATGAATTAATCGAAGAAGTCAGGAGCAGAAATGATATTGTTGATGTGATTTCCAGTTATGTTTCCTTAAAGAAAAAAGGAAGCTCGCATTTTGGCCTATGCCCGTTTCACAACGAAAAGTCACCCTCATTTTCGGTAAGCAGGGACAAGCAGATGTATTACTGTTTTGGATGCGGAGCCGGTGGGAATGTTTTTACGTTTTTGATGGAATACGAAAATATGACATTTCCGGAAGCGATGCAGGCGCTGGCCGAGCGGGCAGGTATGGAACTTCCGGTTAGAGAAAGCGGTGCAGAAGCAAGACGGGAAGCGGATGAGCGTGCAAGGCTGAGAGAAATGAATAAGCTGGCAGCACAGTATTTTTATGTCATGCTGCATCAGAAACGCGGAGAAAAAGGGATGCAGTATCTTCAGAAGAGAGGAATAACGGAAGAGACGATCCGACACTTTGGACTGGGATTTGCAGATATATACCGGGATGATCTTTACCGCTTTTTAAAGCAGCGCGGCTATAACGATGAAGAACTGAAATCTTCCGGTCTTGTTACGATCAATGAAAAATACGGAGGCAGCGATAAGTTCTGGAACCGTGTGATCTTCCCGATCATGGATGTCAATAACCGGGTCATTGGCTTCGGAGGACGAGTCATGGGGGATGGAAATCCCAAATATTTAAATTCGCAGGAGACCAAATTATTTGATAAAAGCCGGAATTTATATGGACTGAATTTTGCGAAAAGCAGTCGAAAAGGGGAGCTGATCTTATGCGAAGGTTATCTGGATGTTATCTCGATGCATCAGGCAGGATTTACGAATGCAGTCGCATCTCTTGGTACAGCATTTACACCGGGGCATGGCATTTTATTAAAACGATATACGGACAGAGTGGTACTCTCATTTGACAGTGATGATGCGGGAATCCGAGCGGCGATGCGTGCGATCCCGATCTTAAAGGAAGCAGGTCTTTCAATTCGGGTTCTGAATCTGTCACCGTATAAAGATCCGGATGAATTTATTAAAGGAGCCGGAATAGAAGCAATGGAACAGAGAATCCGGGAGGCGAAAAGCAGCTTTATGTTCCAAATGGAGCAGATTGCGAAAAAATATAATATGAGCGATCCGGAAGATCGGACAAAGTGTTATCATGAGATGGCAAAAGAACTGGCAGGGATTGAAGAACCGTTGGAGCGAAATAATTATATCGAGGCAGTTTCTTCTGAGTATATGGCTTCGAAAAAGGAACTAGCTGCGCTTGTCAATCAATACGGGTCACTCGGTTATGAGAAAAAAGAGACAAAACTCTCTTCTTCCGGTCAGAAAAAGCGTTCTGAAACAAAGGAAGAGAGTAAGAAACAGCCACAGAAACTGTTGTTGACCTGGCTTGTGAATGAACCTGGCTTATTTAAAAAGATAAAGGGGATCATTACACCGGAGGACTTTCTGGAACCGATGTATCATTCGGTTGCGATCATGCTGTTTGAGCAGTATGAAGAAGAGGGAAGAGTCAAACCGGCAAAGATCATTAATCAATTCGTAGATGCAGAAGAACAAAAGCAAGTTGCCGGATTGTTTAATACCAGGCTGAAAATGGCGCCATTGCCGGAGGATAATGGAAAAGCCGTTACGGATATTGTCCGAAAAGTGAAAATGGCGAGCATTGAATATCAGATGAGCCATTCGAATGATATCCTGGAATGGCAGAGGCTGATAAAAGAAAAAACCGATATGATGAAATTGCATATTTCTTTATAGATTGGTAAAAATATGAGAAATGGAAGGATGAAGAACATGGAAGAGACAATGTTAAAGTTCACCCAGAAACTTGAAGAACTCGTAGCGTTAGGCAAAAAAAATAAAAATACGCTCGAATATACGCAGGTAGAAGAGCATTTCAAAGGCTTTAATCTTACTTCTGACCTGATCGAGACAATTTATGCCTATTTAGAAGAAAAGGGAATCGATGTGCTGACGATCACAGAAGATGATGAGGATCTTGCAGATGAGATCGATGACGAATCCGTAGAAGATATTGACATATCGATCCCGGACAATGTAAGCATTGAAGATCCGGTACGTATGTATCTGAAAGAAATCGGAAAAGTTCCGCTCCTGAATGCAGATGAAGAACGCGAACTTGCTCAGAACATGGAGGAAGGGCTGGCAGCAAAAGAAGAACTGGAAGAAATAAGCGGAAAGATGGATGAGGCTTCGGAAGAAGAAAAGGTGGTCTACGAAGCGCGGATCAAAGAACTGAAGCGCATCATCAATCTTGGAGAAAAATCAAAGAAAAAACTGGCAGAGGCCAACCTTCGTCTTGTAGTCAGCATTGCAAAGCGTTATGTGGGACGAGGTATGCTGTTCCTTGATCTGATCCAGGAAGGAAATCTGGGATTGATCAAAGCAGTTGAAAAATTTGATTATGACAAAGGATTCAAGTTCAGTACGTATGCAACCTGGTGGATCCGTCAGGCAATCACAAGAGCCATCGCCGATCAGGCAAGAACGATTCGTATTCCGGTTCATATGGTAGAAACGATCAATAAATTGATTCGTGTATCCCGTCAGCTGCTTCAGGAATTAGGACGAGAACCAACTCCGGAAGAAATTGCGGAAGAGATGAATATGCCGGTTGAACGAGTACGGGAAATTTTAAAAATATCTCAGGAGCCGGTCTCTCTGGAAACACCGATCGGTGAAGAAGAAGACAGTCATCTTGGCGATTTCATTCAGGATGACAATGTTCCTGTTCCGGCGGAAGCAGCAGCATTTACGTTGTTAAAAGAACAGTTAAGCGAAGTACTCGAAACATTGACAGAGAGAGAACAGAAGGTATTACGCCTTCGTTTTGGACTGGAAGACGGCCGTGCGCGCACATTGGAAGAAGTTGGTAAGGAATTCAACGTAACAAGAGAACGTATTCGTCAGATTGAGGCAAAAGCTCTCCGGAAGTTACGACATCCGAGCAGAAGCCGTAAATTAAAAGATTATTTGGATTAAAAAGGTGGGTCTATGGAATTATCAAAGCGTTTGCAGATGATCGCACAGATGGTTTCTGAAGGAAATCGTTTGGCAGATATTGGAACGGACCATGGATACATACCGATTTATCTGCTGCAAAATGGAAAAATTCCATCTGCGATTGCCATGGATGTAGGCAAAGGACCTTTAAAAAGAGCACAGGATCATATTCAGGCATACTGTTTTGAAGACAAAGCAGTATGCCGTCTTTCTAATGGGTTTGAACAGTATGAGCGGGGAGAAGCGGATACTGCGGTGATCGCCGGAATGGGCGGTGATCTGATGACGAAGATCCTGGATAATGGTCGTTCAAAGCTGCCGGATGAACTGGTCTTACAGCCACAATCTGAATGGTATAAAGTGCGCCGTTTTTTGGTGGACGCTTGTTACGAGATCATACAGGAAAAAATGGTGCTGGAAGATGGGAAATATTATGTTGCGATCAAAGCTCAAAAGGGAGAAAAGAAGGTTCCTCTGACAGAGCCGGAACAATTATACGGACCTGTTTTGCTGCGCAGGAAAGATCCTGTGTTAAAGGAATATCTTCAGAATGGTTTTCATAAAATGAATCGTATTTACGAAAATCTTGGAAAGGTCCATACGGAATCTGCCGATCAGAGGAAAAAAGAGTTGGAAATAGAAATCAAACAGATAAAAGGAGCGTATGCGTACTATGATAAATCGTGAATTAATGGATCTGTTAGAGAGATTTGCACCAAAGGAATATGCATGTTCCTGGGATAATGTAGGCCTGCTGGTCGGACGTGCGGATCAGGAGATCCAAAGGGTGATCGTTGCGCTGGATGCTACAAATGCGGTTGTGGACCGTGCTGTGGCGGAAGGGGCGGATCTGATCATTACTCATCATCCTATGATCTTTTCATCGATGAAAAGAGTCAATGATGATGGATTTCTTGGCAATAAGATTTTAAAATTAGTGGAAAATCGAATTTCAGTCTTTGCGATGCATACGAATTTCGATGTGATCGGTATGGCTGCCCTTGCCGGAAAGTATCTGGATTTTCCGGAAGATGCACAGCCGTTGGAAGTCACAGCGGAAGAAAACGGAAGAATCGAAGGAATCGGAAGGATCACAGAGCTTGCGAAAGCGGTCACATTGGGAGAATATACGGAATTTGTAAAAAAAGCGCTTTCTCTGGAACATGTGCTGCTGTTTGGAGATGAAGATCAGATGATCAGGACCGTTGCAGTATCGCCGGGTTCCGGACGGAGTATGACGGAATTAGCGGTACAAAAGGGTGCGGATGTCATTATAACAGGTGATATCGGACATCATGAAGGACTGGATGCGTTAGATATGGGGCTTTCCGTGATTGAGGCGGGTCATTATGGTACCGAATATATTTTTATTGATCATGTATCGGATTTTTTAAAGAAAGAAACGTTATTAGAAGTGATTCCTGTAAAGACAGGCAATCCGTATAAAGTAGTATAGAAAGTGGATGATTTCATGTGAGGTGATAACATGCTTCATGTAACAGCAAATGGGCACAAATTAGAAGTGAGTGAACATACCACATACGATCAACTTGCAAAGAAGATGCAGCTGAAAGAGAATGTCATGCTCGTGCAAGTAGGGATCAACCGATTGAAAGAATTGCATAAAGAAGTTTTAGACGGGGAAGAAATTGAGTTTCTGGATACCGGTTCTTCGCCTGGCTATCTGACGTATAAAAGGAGTATCAATCTTCTTTTATGCAAAGCGGTGCATGATATTCTTGGGGAAGAAGCCGGGCGAAATATCGTAATCCTGCATTCCGTCGGAAATGCTTATTATTATGAATTGGATACGGATGAGGTGTCATTTTCCGATGAATCTGCAAGTTTGATTGAAAAACGGATGCAAGAACTGGTAGAAGAAGATATCCCGATTGAGAAGTACAATATGCGTACAGAAGAAGCCCTGGAACATTTTGAACAGCAAAAACGAATGGATAAAGTCAACTTGATCAAATACCGTCGGTCATCCCGTACGAATATGTATTGTTTGGGTGGATATGAAGATTATTTTTACGGATATATGGTTCCATCTACCGGGCGGTTGAAAGTATTTAAGATTGAGTATAAAAAACCATACTTGCTGCTCAGACTGCCAAAAAGAAGAGAACCGGGTGTGCTTCCCCCACTGGAAGAACGTCCGAAACTTCTCCGCGTCCTGGAACGGTCCAAGGAGTGGTCAAATACAATGCATGTTGCGCATGTTGGCGATCTGAATGAGGTGATCACAAAAGGACAGATCAGTGATCTGATTCTGGTCCAGGAAGCACTTCAGGAAAATTTGCTGTACCGGATTGCAAGAGACATTACAAAACAGGGAAAGAAGATCATTTTGATCGCAGGACCTTCTTCATCCGGAAAAACGACATTTTCCCACAGACTGGCGGTCCAGCTTCGGATCACGGGTTTAAATCCGCATCCGATTGCACTTGATGATTTTTTTAAAGACCGTATGTTGGCGCCGTTGGATGAAAACGGAGAGTATGATTTTGAAAGCATTGAGTGCCTGCAGATCGATCTGTTCAATCAATGTATGAATGATCTGCTCGAAGGAAAAGAGGTTATCATGCCTCGCTATAATTTTATTTCCGGTTTTAGCGAATGGTATGAAAAGCCGATGAAAATAGAAAAAAATGATGTGCTGATCATTGAGGGAATTCATGGGTTGAATGATCAGCTGACGCAGTTGCTTCCTGCAAAATACAAATATAAGATTTATGTCAGCGCATTGACACAGCTGGCATTGGATCAGCATAACCGGATCCCGACGACGGACGGACGGCTGATCCGACGGATCGTCAGAGATGCAAGATGTCGGGGAACGGACGCGCAGTCGACGATTGCAAGATGGAATTCCGTGCGGGCAGGCGAGGAGAAGAATATTTTTCCGTTCCAGGAAAATGCAGATGTGATGTTTAATTCTGCACAGGTATATGAACTTGCCGTTCTAAAGCAATACGCAGAGCCGCTTTTGTTTGCAGTTTCGAGGGATTCCAAGGAATATCAGGAAGCAAAACGATTGCTGAAATTCTTTGATTATTTTTTGAATATTCGAAGTGAAGAGATTCCTCGGAGCTCTATTTTAAGAGAATTTATCGGTGGAGGTTGCTTTCAGGTTTGATTTGTGATACAATCAATTGCCGAGTCAGATAAATGGTCGCGCCTGATTTATGCAGGTGAGGAAAGTCCGGGCTTCACAGGGCAGGATGCCGGATAACGTCCGGTGGAGGTGACTCCAAGGAAAGTGCAACAGAAATAAACCGCCATATCACGTGGTAAGGATGGAAAGGCGAGGTAAGAGCTCACCGCCTGGCTGGTAACAGACAGGGCACATGTAAACCCCATTCGAAGCAAGACCAAGACGAAGACGCAAAGGCTTGCCCGGTCAGTCTTCAGGTAGGTCGCTTGAGCTTGCTGGCGACAGTAAGTCGAGATAGATGATCATTCAAGACATAACCCGGCTTATCGTCTGGCTCGGTTTTTGGCTGATGACGGAAAGCATAAAGCATAAAAAGGATGTCCGAACGAAAAGATTTCGTTTGGGCATTTTTTTTCGTTTTTTAATTTTATTCTCATTTTTCTCCATTATACTAAACGTATAAAATAACAAAAACAAAAGATCGGATAGAAAGAAAGGAGACAATGAATATGACAAGAAAGATGAAACGATTATTTGTTATGGCGGCAGTGACATTGATGGCATTGACAAGCGTAGTGCCTGTAAACGCAGCTTCTGAGGCAATCGGAAAATCGAAGGCAATGTCGATCGTACGCAATCACACAACAGCATTAAAGAACAAGACATTAACAGTAGAAGTGGAAACGGATGATGGAGTACGGTACTATGTAGTAAGAGGAAAAACATCCTCAAGAGCTTATAAATATGAAATAGATGCTTACAGCGGACAGATCCTTTCCCGCAAGTGGAAATCCAGAAAACTGACAAAAGGTTCTAAAAACTTAACAAAAACCCAGGCAAGAAAGGTTATCGACGAAGAAGTAACGGCACGGAAGAACCAGAAGAATTTTGAAATTGAAAAAGAAAGAGAAGACGGCGTTTTAATCTATGAAATTGATTTTAATACCAGTAAATATGATTATGATGTAGAAGTAAATGGAACAACCGGAAAACTCTATGAATTAGAATGGGATCTCCGCAATAAAAAACCGAATATTCCAAGTACGACACAGATCACAAAGACAAAAGCAATCAGTTATGCGAAAAAAGAATTTAGGATCCGCTTAGGTTTAACATCTGCTCAGGCTCAGAATATCGAGATCATCGGTGCAAAATTAGACAGAGATGACGGAAGATATGTATATGATGTTGAATTAAGATATGGAAGATATGAATGTGAAGCAGAAGTTGATGCTAATACCGGCAAGATCTTAGATATTGATATTGACGATTAATACAGGAAAAGAAGCATAACATAACAAGAAAAAAACCCGCAGCGCGGGTTTTTTTCATGATGGATTCATTTTTTTATGTTCTTTCTTCAATTCTTCCAACAGCTCAAAGGCATTCCAGTTCTGATTTGCCATCGTTAAAACCGCTTTATAAGGGATAGATCCTGCACCGGACCGGCGAATGGCAGAAAGCGCATAGTCAAGCTGCGCATTCGTAAGACCGGAAAATACGATCATAGGATCGCTCAGATTCTGATCGTGGGAAATGGATTCCGATGGCTTTGTATTGCTGACACCCGCGAGAGCGCCGACCGGGAGATGGTATTCTTCGGGGCGAATCTGCCGGATCTTTATTTTTAATGGCAATAAATTTTTTATAATTTTTATTGATTGCGGTTTTGGAATTTGAAATAATAAAATACTCGATTTCATAGTAATCTCCTTATCTATTTATGTACCCAGTATAGCATGTTTTACGTATAAAATAACAAGAAAATGTTAAAAATATAAGTATATTTGATAACAAATATGTAACATATTTTATTTTTGATATGCATACAATGAAAATAGTACATATAGAAAAGGAAGTGTAAGTATGAATCATAAATGGTATATTCGATTGGCGGCAGCCGGTATTTTTCTGATCGCATCAACGATTCAGAGTAATATTTCAGCAGAAACGTTAGAAAGCGGCCTGCATGAGCTATCAGCAGTAAAGTCCTATGAAAAGATATTGGATAATAAGATTGCTGCGGAAACAGAACCTTTACAGAAATCACTGGAGCAGGTGGATGTCACGGCAAAGATTTCAACGCTCCCGGCAAAGAGAATTTATGAGATTTCCAATACAGATTTTAATATTTTAAGCAGGATCGTAGAGGCGGAGGCGACAGATAAAGATATCAAAAGCAAAATTTTAGTAGCCAACGTTGTATTAAATCGTCTGAAATCAGAAGATTTTCCGGATTCAATCGAAGGTGTCGTATTTCAGAGGGAAAATGGTGCCGTTCAATTTTCTCCGACTGCCGATGGAAGATACTATTCGGTCAATGTGACGGAAAGCTCCAGAGAAAGTGTCGAGCGGGCCTTGACTGGGGAAGATTATTCAGAGGGAGCGCTGTATTTTGTGGAGCGATCGATTGCAGATCCGGAAAATGTCAGCTGGTTTGACCGTGCTTTAACGAAGCTGTTTGAGTATGAAGGACATGCTTTTTATAAATAAAAAGAAATTTTATTGAAAAAAAGATTGACAAATAAAAAAAATCAGAATATTATAATTACAAATAAAAAACAAACCGTTGAGAAAGAGTAGTAGATAATCTAACGAGCGTTTCAGAGAGCTGCCGGTGGTGTAAATGCAGTACGTAAGTGATTATTGAATGGACTTTCGAGGGTCACTTTGAAACTTAGTAGGAGTGGACGGGATTCCAACCCGTTATCAAGTGGACATACATGATGGTGTATGATAGAGTGGATAGTATTATCAATTTGAGTGGTACCGCGGAATTTTCGCCTCAAGCATTTTGCTTGGGGCTTTTTTATTTTTCACAAAGCCACGAAGCAAGCTTTATCATCTTCTTTCCATCAAAACCCGATATTATAAAATCTGAAAAGGAGAAAGAATTATGAAAAAGAGATTATTGACATTAGGATTAAGCGTAGTATTGGCAAGTGCATTATTGACAGGATGCGGCGGAGAAAACGATTCCTCTGACAGCGGAAATTCTGACGGCACAACTTATAAAGTAGGGATTATCCAGTATGTGGATGATGCATCGCTCAATCAGATCGAGCAGAATGTAGAAGAACAGCTTGATAAACGAGGCGAAGAACTGGGCGTTACGTTTGATTATGAAGATTATACAAAGAACGGGCAGGCAGACGCAACGACATTGAACCAGATCACGACAGATCTGATCGCAAATGAAGTTGATGTCATTGTTCCGATCGCAACTCCGACGGCGCAGATCGTGCAGAGCGCAACAGAGGATAACCAGATTCCGGTTGTATTTTCCGCATGTACCGATCCCGTTGGCGCACAGTTAGTATCTTCCATGGAAGAACCGGGAGCGAATATTACGGGAACATCGGATGCGTTAAATACAGAAGCGATCATGAACCTTATTTTGGCAGCAAATCCTAATACGGATTATGTCGGACTGCTTTATTCCAAGAGTGAAGATTCTTCCCGTCAGGCAATTGCGGATGCGAAGGAATTTTTAGATGAAAAGAATATTAAATATATTGAAAAGACAGGAACCAATACGGATGAGATTCAGTCAGCGGCGGATGCTCTGATCGCAGAAGGCGTTGATGCAGTATTTACACCAACTGATAATACGGTTATGAAAGCAGAACTTTCGATTTTTGAAAAATTTACAGAGGCTAAGATTCCACATTATTGCGGAGCGGATTCCTTTGCATTAAATGGAGCGTTTGTCGGATACGGCGTTGATTATGCAAATCTTGGCGTGCAGACAGCAGATATGGTTGTTGATGTTTTAGTGAATGGCGCTGATCCTGCGAAAACAGCAGTACAGACATTTGATAATGGTATTGCGACCATTAATACAGAAACTTGTGAAGCAATCGGCCTTGATCTGGATACAGTAAAGAAAGCGTTTGAGTCTTACTGTACCGACATTGTCGAGACACAGACTTCAGAAGAATTTGAATAATAATAAAGGAGTGTTCTTATGTTTATTACACCGGCAATTATCCAGACAGCATTGGAGGTAGGGCTGATCTATTCTCTTGTAGCATTGTCTCTATATCTGAGCTTTACAATTTTAAATTTATGTGATCTGTCCACGGATGGATGTTATACACTCGGATGTGCAGTTTCTGCAATGATCACGATCGCAGGTCATCCGGTACTGGCGCTGTTTGCAGCAGTAGCAGCCGGAATTTGTTCCGGATTTGTTACTTCGTTTTTACAGACCCGGCTTGGAATTGAAAGCATCCTTGCGGGTATCATTGTTAATACCGGCCTTTATACGATCAATCTGATGGTGATGGGATTGTCTTCGAATGTATCTATTTTCAATGTTGATACGGTATTTTCATTGTTCCGGAATTTGAATGCTTCGGATTTCTGGGTAAACTGGAATCGATTGATTCTGATCGCGGTCATCGCCCTTGTAATGTGTATATTCATGTATTTGTTTTTGGGAACGAGACTTGGTCTTTCCATTCGCGCAACCGGGGATAATGACTCCATGGTAAAATCGTCTTCCATCAATCCGGCATTTACGATCACCGTAGGATTATGTGTATCCAATGCCTGCACAGGACTTGCAGGCGGCCTGATCGCACAATATAACAAAAGCTGTGATATCAACCTCGGAACAGGTATGGTAACGATTGCCCTTGCTTCTCTCGTGATCGGCGAAACGCTTCTTGGTAAGGGAAGTGTACGCCGGGGAATTGTCGGTGTATTAGTCGGCTCCTGTCTCTACCGTTTTATTGTAGCGCTTGCGCTGCGCCTGAATGTACCGACGGAAGCGTTTAAGTTAGTGTCAGCTGTCATTGTTGCAGCAGCGATCGCAGCACCTAGAGTGAAAGAATATATCATTTTACGCAGGACAAAGGCACAGATCATCGCAGAACACAGAGCAGAGAATCAGAAATAGCAGAAGGGAGATATGGATATGCTGAAATTGAAAAATCTACATAAGACATTTAATATTGGCACAGTCAATGAAAAAAAGGCCCTTCAAGGATTAAATCTGGATTTAAAGGATGGGGATTTTGCGACGATTGTCGGATCGAACGGAGCCGGAAAATCAACGATGTTCAATGCGATCGCCGGAGGTTTTTTTGTTGAAAAAGGATGTATTGAACTTGATGGAGAAGATATCACGTTTGTTTCCGATTATAAAAGATCAAAATATATCGGATACCTTTTCCAGGATCCGATCAAAGGAACGGCTCCACATATGACGATTGAAGAAAATCTTGCGGTCGCCTATCTGCGCGCAAGTACAAAAAGCAATCAGTTTTTTAGCCGTATTTCGAGAAAAGATAAAGAGATGTTTCGAGAACATCTGGCACTGCTCGGGATGGATCTGGAAAATCGTATGAAACATCCGGTCGGACTGCTGTCCGGCGGTCAGCGGCAGGCCCTGACGCTTTTGATGGCTACGATCGTCACACCGAAGATCTTGCTTTTGGATGAACATACGGCAGCGTTAGATCCTGCAACTGCGGAAAAAGTATTAAATTTGACAAAAAGTATTATAAAAGAAAGAAAGTTAACATGCCTGATGATCACCCATAATATGAATCAGGCACTGGAACTTGGAAATCGTACACTTATGATGGATGCCGGACGGATTGTATTAGATGTCAGCGGTGAGGAACGGGAGCATATGACCGTGGAAGATCTGCTTCAAAAATTCAGTGTTGATGCCGGTCAGGATTTTGACAATGACAGAATCCTGTTATCAACCGCCCGAAATCGATAAAAATGTACTTTCAAAAAGGGAAAGCCCGGAAAATAGGGAGCTTTCCCTTTTTGGTGTATTTTTTTGTAAAAATAGGATGTTCTTATTGACAAAGATTATCAATATCAATATACTGATGATAAAGATGACGAAAAAGAGAGAAAAAATATAGCAGCATTCCTATAGAGAATGAAATTTGAACTTTGAAAAAATAAAATCTCCCTGTATGATGTATATGAGTTTCGCGACTTAATACATCAGAAAACAAAGGAGATTTTATAGCGATGAAAGTAAAGTACGAAGACCGCCTGAAACAAAAAGTAATTGCGATCACAGCGGATACCCTTGTAGTTGGAGTTGATATTGCCAAAAACTACCAGTGGGCAAGGTTTGTTGATTTTCGAGGCATAGAACATGACCATGCCCTGAAATTCAAAAACAGGAAAGGCGGATTTGAAATTATCTTATCAAGAATCCGGGAGATATGCAAGAAGGAAAATTTTGCAAAGGCTGTTGTCGGGATGGAGCCAACAGGACATTACTGGAAAGCGTTTGCTAACTGGCTGGAGAAACAGGAAGGGATCACGGTTGTCCTTGTAAATCCCTATGCAACCAAACAGGCAAAAGAACTGGATGACAACAGCCCGACAAAATCGGATAAAAAAGATGCCCTGACGATTGCAAAACTGGTGAAAGATGGAAGATACTTTGAACTGTATCTGCCTCACGACGTCTATGCGGAGCTCCGTGGACTGTCTGCAACGAGGATCGGGTTAAACAAGCGTAAGAGCGCATTGAAAAATACCATCATGGCAGTACTGGATGAATTTTTCCCGGAGTATGAGGAAGTGTTTAAGTGCCCCCTTACAGGAAAAGCGTCCCGCCGTATATTAAAAACCTGCCCATTCCCTAAATTCATCATTGAGCTGGGGGAAGAAGGCGTTACTGCAGAGATAAAAAAGGCAGTAAAGAAAACCGTTGGCCGGAAGAAAGCCGGACAGCTTGTAGATGCTGCGAAAGAATCGATAGGCGTGGATTACGGGGAAGAGGCAGCAAGACTTAAACTGCGGCTGCTGTTAGAGGAATTGGAACTTTTGGAGAAGCAGACGAAAGAACTGGAAGAGCAGATGGAAGCCGCATTACAAAAGACGGATTATGCGGAGTTTCTGTTGAGCATAAAAGGGATAGGGATTGTGACACTGGCGGCATGCCTGGGAGAATTAGGTGATCCAACAAGGTTTGACAATCCGCGGCAGATGAGCCGGATGGCAGGATATAACCTGGTAGAAGACAGTTCCGGCAAGAACAAAAGCGGGACAAAAATATCCAAACGAGGGAGAAAAAACCTGCGGAGCGTGCTATACCAGATGGCGCTGACAATGGCTGCAACAAATGATGAGATGAAGCAGTTGTACCACTACCTGAAAACAAGGGAAAAATCCCCGCTGCGAAAGATGCAGGCTCTGATCGTAGTGAGTAAAAAGATACTGACGCTGATCTATACGCTTGCGAAAAAGAAAGAGAGTTACGATCCGGAGAAAGTCTTCGGACCTGTCCGCAGGGAACAGCTAAAAGCGGCTGCCTGACAATAAAGAGAGCCGATAATGGCACGGGGACAAGGAGGATTCCTCCATCAGCCCGCACAGAGGCAGCACAACAGCACAAGTCTGCCCCGTGCCTTTATCCATAAAGCAGAATGAAGGAATGTCAGGGCATGGACCCAGCGAGAACTGGTAGGGTAAGTGTATGGATAGGCATCGGCAAAGGACAATCGATTAATTATCCCATCCATTTATGGATGATGATATAAACAAAAAATATATTGGGAGATATATTGACAAATTTCAAATATTGAGGTAG
>DVKZ01000084.1 GCA_018715775.1 Candidatus Fimousia stercorigallinarum
CCTGGAATCGTTCCGTATATCTGCTGCGAAGCTGCCCTTCACACAACTTTCCTTCCAGTTCTTGTAACACACGCTTTCTTGCCTCATCAATCGCTTCTTCTATCGGAGCTTCCATTTCATCCAACAGCTTACTGTAGGTATTCGAGAACTCATCCAATAATCCCGGCAGTTTAAAAATATCACTGTATGGAGAAGCCTTTTTCATAATGGTTTTCACCTGCTCCACGACGGATTCTATCTCTCTATTCACGATAAAAGTACGGCTATCATCATAAATAGCCATTAACCGGATTGCACGGTCAAATATGGTAATCTGATCCCCAGAAAAGAATTTTTTCACCGGTTCATAATCTTCCGCAAAATCGAGATAATCATCCCTGTCACTGTCAACGGAAGCAAAGAATTCATTGGCGTTCTTTAACTGGGACACGTCATTCATCAATTTCTTTCCTTGTTGTACCAGGGATTTTCCCGGATACAACGGCTGGCTCTGATAGCGGATTTCCAGTTTTTCCAGATCAGTCTTTAATCTTCCTGCATATCCGATAAAGCTGCTCATGACCGCATCATCGTCATCGCTGGACGGAGATACTCCAAACAGCTCTTTCATAACCTCCCGCACTGCTTTTTTCTGCTTCTCGCTGGCACGGACACGTTTCTCTGTCATCAAACGCTCATTAAATTCTTTCCGTGTAATAAACCGGACAATCTCATCCACACTCTTTGACAGAAAGGTCACAGATTCACTGTTTACAAAGAACGCAATCTCTCCGTCCTTGAACAGTTTTGCAACCAGCCACTGGATGTCTGCTTCCACAAATCCATATGGTGCTTTCATAAATCGATCCAGCAGAGACTTCATGGAAGTCTTCGTATGACGGGACGTATTCACCGCAATATAATCATTCACATCATGCAAGGCAAGACTGTTCGGTGTCGTATTAGTTCCTGCTAAAGACAGCTGCTGACTGGTATTGTTAAACAACTTCTTAATATCCGCTTCATTCATGGCCGTATCAATATAGGAAAGTTTATGATACACGGAAGCAACCAGTTTCCCGATGGCATCATTGATACGGGAAGAAACCTCTTTTGCCGTTGTCTGAACCTGATCACCATTTACATAAATCACTGCCGATTTTAAAGATTCCTCCAAAAACAGACGTGCAGCTGCACTTCTCTCACGCAGTTCCACCTTTTTTGCTTCCTTGATCTGCTCATACTTTGTCACCGTATTGGTTGCATCGAAACGGATAAACTTTTCTATCTGCAAGGAAGAACGGATTTCATCCAAAAATGCACGGTCATCCGGGAGCACCACTAATACACAGTGACTTTGTGCAGACAGTAAACGCATGGTTGTATCATCTGCAACTTCATCGCTGTTTGGTGTCAGGATTTTTAAGGTAATATCATAATTCTGACCAGCTTTATATGGCTTATCGTCCACTACCTGATTAAATCCAAAGGCATAACGGCCATTGAAAGCAGGATGACGGTATTTCTTTTCATCAAATAAACCGTCAAAAATCAGTTCCGATACCTTGGCTGTAATCTCTCCTGCATCCACAGGCTGGGCTTCGATTGCCCGATTGATCTCCTGTTCTTCATTGGTCAGGAATACGTAAATATCCCCATTTTTCTGCACCAATGTCTGACGAATAAGCCGCTTCAGGGCATCTTCTACTTTCTGTGACAGTTCCATACGGTCATTATCCATATGGTCTACCATCAGACTGGTAATATTCTCAATGTTGGCTTTGATTTCTTTCACATATTTAATCATAAAGAGTGTCTTGAGTACATTCACATCAAAGCATTCCTCGGCATGATCCGGATTCAGATAATCATTATCCAAGGCACGGGAAATAACGCCCTTGTGGGAGTGGTCCAAAAACTGCTCCAGAGCGTCATAAAACATATGGAATGGTACAATCGTACCGGTTTCTTCATTCATCACACGCATGGCAGACTCTTTGAACAATGCCAGCATGGAACGCTCTCCTTCTGCTAGGTGCTTGCCGGATGCTCCATGGGTACGGATGGATGTCAAAACACTTCCTAACAGATTAAACTGGTATGGAATAAACGGATAAACTTCAGCAAAGTTATTCCGGTCTGCATACAGCTTTTTCTCCACGCCATCATTAAACAGAATCAGATTCTTTGCAATGATCTCTTTTTCATCATAGTATAATTCCAACGTCTGAGCAGCCGTTTCCGTTTTCTTCAAAACCCTCTCACGGATAACCTCATCCACATTGGCGGAAGACAGAGACAATCTGGTATCAAAACGTCCCTGAATCTTTGAAAAATCATTTCCCTTTGTTTTTGTAATCGAATCAATATCCTGCTGGCTGGTTACAATGACCCATGCTTTTCCATGGCAGGCGGTTCCCAGATTCTCTACTACGGTCTGCAGATTCAACATCAGACTGGAGTTATCACCAATGTACTGTCCGATCTCATCCACAAGAAATACGATATGGTGGTTATTGCCCTTCCTATCCAGGTATTTCTTGACCATAGATGCAAATTCTTCAATGGTAATGGAATATGGTCTGGTTGCTTTTTCGCATATGTTACGGGCTGCTGCTTCACTCATATATCCCATTTCTACCAGCACATCTACAAAATCATCCTGAATAAAGTCAAAATCGCTGCGGGCTTCTTTCCAAGGCGTACCAAAGGACTCCTCAAACGTCTCTTCAAATTCTTCGTACCTTCCAACTTCTGTCAGGTTCCGTTCCACATCTGCCAGTGCAGGTATTGCACCATAAAATCCCTGCATTTCGTTAAACACCTTCAGAAATACAGAGAGAATGGCTTCTTTGTTCTCTTTTCCATTCATCTCACTTTTAGAGTCAATGTTAAAAAGAGCTACATCCGTCGGAACCGTAGCTGCCAGCCTCATATCCGCCAGCACCATACGGTCTTTGATTTTTTCATCTTCCTCAAAATATTCCAAAGCAGTCTTTCCATTGACTGCTTTATTTTCCAGAAGATAAGACAGGATTTTCAGGAAGTGGGATTTACCACTTCCAAAGAAACCTGAAATCCACACGCCCATTTTATCTGTTGTTCCGGTAATCCCACGCTTATAACTATCAAAAAAATCACGAAAATGTTTCTGTAACTCACGAGTTACTACATACTCTTCCAATTCCTGCTGGATATTTCTGTCATCATCCTGACCCACCTTAATAACGCCTTTCAGGTCACGGTCAATCGGTTTTGCAAACATCTGCCCTATTTTCATCTTGCGTACTCCTTTACTCTACCAGCTTAAACGCCCGATAATAATTGTCATCCTTAATTTCCCCAAAAAGAATCAGTTCCTGTCCATCATACTTTCCTGGATAAAACATCACCACCGGTACATTGTCAATGACCTGATGAAGATTATTCAGAACGGTATGTGACCGAAGGATCGGATAACACTTTCCTATTCCTACAAGAAACACAATCGCCTTTTCCGGTGTGCGTTCCCTGATATAATTTACAATCAAACTGTCTTTTGCCGTGATACGAAGCATATTTCCCACGGCTTTTGTAATCCGGTCAAATCCCCTCTTTTTTTCAAATT
>DVKZ01000085.1 GCA_018715775.1 Candidatus Fimousia stercorigallinarum
TGTAATAAACCATCAGCTCCGCCTAAATCAATGAATGCACCAAAATCTGTTACATTCTTAACGGTACCGTTTACTTTCATACCAACTTCGATCTTAGCGAATAATTCTTTCTGTTTCTCCAACTTAGCAGCAACTAATAACTGCTTTCTATCACCGATGATTCTTCTCTTACGCGGATTAAATTCACTGATAACAAACTGAATTTCCTGACCGTCATATTTCTTTAAATCTCTTTCATAAGTATCAGAAACAAGACTTGCAGGAATAAATACTCTTGCTTCGTCAACAACAACGCTTAAACCACCATCTAATACCTGAGTAACCGTAGCTGTTAATACTTCTTTATTATTGTAAGCTTCTTCTAATCTCTTATTACCACGTTCAGCTGCTAAACGTTTATATGTTAAAAGCACTTGGCCTTCCCCATCGTTTACTTTTAATACTTTTGCTTCCATAGTGTCCCCAACATTTACCTTTGTTCTAAGGTCAACATTGGATTCATTGGAATATTCATTGCGGGAAATAATACCATCTGCTTTGTATCCGATATTTAAGATGATCTCATCTTCTTTAACGTCGATTACTGTTCCTTCTACTACCTCTCCATTGTGAATTGTAACTAAGCTTTCTTCTAACAACTGCTCAAAAGTTTTTTCTGTCATGCGAACATGAACCTCCTTGATAATTTTCTTTGGGGTGGATGCCCCCGCTGTAATGCCAACACGTTCTACAGTATTAAGCTCCTCCAGATCCAAATCCTGTAACGTTTGAATAAATAATGTATTTGGACATTCTTTCTTACTGATCTCATATAATTTCTGCGTGTTAGAGCTATGTTTCCCACCAATAACAATCATCGCATCAACATCTGAAGCAATCTTACGGGCCTCTAACTGACGCTCTTCTGTTGCATTACAGATTGTGTTAAAAACACTTATATCATAACCTTTTTCGGAGATAATTTCAACCAATTCTTTAAATTTCTTGTAATTAAATGTCGTTTGTGACACAATACTGAGTTTTTTCTCCCGAAAGGCTTCCAAAGTTTCCAGATCATCAACGCCTTCAATGATCACTGGATCAAAATGACACCATCCTTTAATACCAACAACCTCAGGATGTCTTCCGTTTCCAATGATCACAACCTGATTTCCCTTCTCACTTTCTTCCGCTGCGATCTTATGAATTTTCCGGACAAATGGACAAGTTGCATCAACAAGCTCCAGCCCTTTTTCCGCTATCAGATCATAAATTCTTTTTTCTACACCATGAGAACGAATAATCACGGTTCCCTCTTTCAGATTTTTTAAATCTTCCTCGCTGTTCAGACAGAAGATCCCATGCTTTTCAAGATCAGAAACCACTTCCTCATTGTGTATGATCGGTCCGAATGTATATACATTTTTCTTACCCGCCTGATCATATGCCATATCAACAGCCCGCTGCACACCAAAACAGAAGCCGGCTGTCTTTGCCAAAATCACTTCCATATTTATCCTTTATCTCCTATTTTCCGCATTTTTTATAGAATTCCTGTTTAATCGTCTCAACAACTTCATCGATCGTCATATCGGAAGAATCCACAAGAACTGCGTCATCAGCCTGCTTCAAAGGAGCAATCTCACGGTTCATATCCTGCTGATCGCGGATGATAATATCCTTTTCAATCGTTTCCAGATCACAGTCTTCCCCTTTTGCTTTCAGCTCATCATAACGGCGTTTAGCACGCACAGCAGAAGATGCCGTCAGATAGATTTTCAGATCTGCATTCGGAAGTACATTTGTTCCAATATCCCGTCCATCCATTAAAATATCCGATGTTTTCGTCATATCGCGCTGCAGATCAAGTAAAGCCGCACGAATTGCCGGGATCGGAGAGGTTTTCGAAGCCATATTCCCCACTTCCTCAGTCCGGATATAAGCATTGACATTTTCCCCGTTTAATAAAACTTGCTGTTCCCCATTCTGATATTCGATCGTAACATGGATATTCGGGCATTCTTCTTCGATTTCCTCAATATTAGCCGGATCCGTTCCTTTTCTTAAAAAATATAATGCGATCGCACGGTACATGGCTCCCGTATCGACATAAACAAATGATAAATCTTTTGCGATCCGCTTTGCAATGGTACTTTTACCTGCCCCTGCAGGTCCATCGATTGCAATACTATACATGACTCATTTCCTCCTCAATATCTGACACACAGCCTGCTCCTGCCATATATCCGGTTGACCATGCAATCTGCAGATTATATCCTCCGGTAACTGCATCCAGATCGAGTACTTCACCGGCAAAATAGAGTCTTTTTATCAGTTTTGACTCCATCGTTCCGGGATCGATTTCCCGGACATGGATTCCTCCCTGGGTAATGATTGCTTCCTGGAAGCCGCGCAGGCCCGTCGCTGTAATTGTAAAGTTCTTTATGACCGATAATAATTGTTTTCGTTCTTCTTTTGTAATAATATTCACCTTTTTCTCCGGATCAATACCGCTTAATTCAATAATAACCGGAATCATTTTTTTTGGCAGTAAATCATTTAATACATTTTTAAACTGCTTATTTTGATTTTTTTCAAAATCACGCAAAATCCGATGATCAAGTTGATCTCTGCTCAAGGCCGGCTTCAGATCAATGCATACTTTGCACGGCTGTTTTTCAATCTGATCACCAATATACGCACTGGCACTAATTACCGTCGGACCACTGATCCCAAAATGGGTAAACAGCAGTTCTCCAAAGTCCTCATAAATTTTCTTAGAGCTGTCCCCCTGATAAACGGTCAGTTTGCAGTTTCTCAGTGACAAACCCTGCAATTGCCGGCAAATATCCACAGAGGCATCAAATGGTACAAGGGATGCACGCATTTCTTTCATCCGATGGCCGGCTTCTTGCGCAAAACGATGGCCGTCGCCAGTCGATCCGGTCGAAGGATAAGACAATCCTCCTGTCGCAATGATCACTGCATCTGCCGGATAGTTCTTATTTCCGCATACAACGCCTTTTGCCCGTTTATCTTCAATGATCAGTTTTGTCACTTTCGTATCCAGCATAACTTTAACACCAAGGCGTTTCATTTCGTTATTCAATGCACGAATCACATCGGAAGACTTGTCCGAAACCGGAAATACGCGATTGCCGCGTTCTACTTTCAACGGGCATCCGGCCTTTTCAAAAAATTCCATCGTCTGCTCGTTGGTGAAAGTATAAAAAGAACTGTACATAAAATTTTTATTCGATACCATATGGTCAAACAGTCCTTCCATATCGCAGGCATTCGTTACATTGCATCTTCCTTTCCCTGTAATATAGATCTTCTTGCCGAGCTTTTCATTTTTTTCAAACAGCGTAACTGCTGCTCCGCGTTCTGCTGCCTGAATCGCAGCCATCATTCCGGCTGCTCCGCCGCCGACTACGATGATCTTACAAGAGTTTTTTATCATAAATGTCGTATTCCTTCCACATCTCTTCTAATATTTTGAATCGCTCCGAAACCTGATCCTTTAAGCGGATCGAGATAGCAACTGCCAGAGCATTGATCACGCTGAGCGGTGCCGTTAAAGAGTCCACGACTGCCATCACATCACTCTTTGCGATGAGATTAATCTTAGAACGCGATGTCATCGGAGACTGCATGCTATCGGTAATCGCGATCGTTGTTGCTCCTGCACGGCTTGCAAAATGCTGAACTTGTGCCGTGATTCTCGAATACCTCGGAAAACTGATCCCGATAAATACATCTTCTGGCTGAATTCGATGAATCTGTTCAAATACACCGACTTCCCCGTTAAAATCAACGATATGTACGTCATCCAGGATCATTCGCAGATAATATCCCAGAAATTCAGCAAGAAATCCGGAGCTGCGAGCTCCGATAATATACACTTTTCTTGCAGAAACAATGCTCTCTACGGCACGACTAAATTCATCTTCATCGATTTCGGCGATAGTCTCGCGAATCCTGTCTGTATCTGTTTTTAAAATGCTCTTTAACGGGTTTTCGTTGCCATATCGTTCTACGGCGCCCTCCAAACGCTGCAGAGAGCTCGACTGTGTCTTTACGATTACATTCATTGCTTTCTGAAGCTGTGGATAACCGTCATAATCCAATTCATATGCAAAACGGACCACCGTCGATTCACTGACTCCGGCAGCTTTTCCAAGTTTGGATGCCGTCAAAAATGCAGCTTTATCGTACTCTTTTAATATATAATCAGCAAGTTTTCTCTGTCCCTTACTAAATTTACTCTCTTTTGCTTTAATTCGTTCTATTAAATCCACTTTTGCCCTCACTTTCTATTGTATCAACATTGCATCACCGAAACTGAAGAACCGATATCTTTCTTGGACCGCTTCTTCATATGCCTGCAGAACGTGTTCTCTGCCCGCCAATGCAGAAACCAGCATTAGCAACGTTGATTCCGGCAGATGGAAATTCGTGATCAGCGCATCGATCACTTTAAACCGGTATCCCGGATAGATAAAAATATCTGTCCAACCGCTTCCGGCCCGGATCGTGCCATCTTCGTCCGCGACGGATTCCAGCGTTCTTGTACTGGTCGTTCCAACCGAAATGATCCTTCCCCCCGCCTCTTTCGTATCATTGATCAACCTGGCATCTTCTTCTTCAATACAATAAAACTCCGAATGCATGTGATGATCAAGAATATTCTCCACTTTTACCGGACGAAAAGTCCCCAGTCCGACATGCAGGGTAACATTCGCGATCTTCACCCCTTTTTTACGAATCTGTTCTAATAATTCTTCCGTAAAATGAAGACCTGCGGTCGGAGCGGCTGCAGATCCGTTATGCTTGGCATATACTGTCTGATAACGTTCCCTGTCTTTTAACTGATGCGTGATATATGGAGGCAGCGGCATCTCTCCGAGCTGATCGAGTACCTCTTCAAAAATTCCTTCATATTCAAACTTTACTAAACGATTTCCTTCTTCTACAATATCGATCACTTCTCCGACCAGAATTCCGTCTCCAAAGCTGATCCGTGCGCCCGGACGGGCCTTTTTCCCCGGTTTTACAAGTGTTTCCCATACATTGTCCTGTTTTCTTTTTAAAAGCAAGATCTCAATTCTGGCTCCGGTTCCCTCTTTTGCTCCGATCAGACGTGCCGGAAGTACCCGCGTGTTATTAATAACGAGACAGTCTCCCGGATGGAGATAATCAATGATATCTTTAAAAATTTTATGTTGTCTTTCTCCTGTTTTTTTATCCAACACCAGAAGTCTCGAACTCGAGCGATCCTCTAACGGATCCTGTGCGATCAACTCTTCTGGAAGCTCAAAATAAAAATCGTGTAAATTCATTTGTTATCCTTTCTTACTATAGTCTAACTTAGTATGAATTATAAACTATTTTTCCTGCATTTTCAAACCCTTATTATGAAGAGAGAAAATGCCCCATACAGAATAAGCAGATCTATGGCCTCATTCTGTATGGAGCATTGTTTGCTTCTTAAAAGATAAAACAAAATAAGTTTTTATGCATTAAGAACGAAGTTCTGCTCCCAGTTCACTTAATTTATTTAAAATCTTTTCTACGATCACGTTAATTTCGGACTCTTCCAAAGTACGATCTTTTGCACGGAATGTCAGAGAATATGCAACCGATTTTTTGCCGGCTTCAATCTGGTTTCCTTCATATACATCAAATAATTCCACAGATTCCAGTAATTTTCCACCGCTCTTTTTGATGATCTTTTCAAGCTGACCAACAAAGATTTCCTTTGAAACTGTCATACTCAGGTCTCGTTTGATCGCTGGGAATTTTGCTACTGCTTCGTATTTTCTATCAAAGGTTGCATGCGCGACTAAAACAGGCATATCGATCACTGCAACGATCGCATTTTGTTTCATACTGTAATTATCCATCACTTCCGGATGCACCTGTCCGATATAAGCAACTTTTTCATTTCCTAACATAACGGATGCCTGACGGCCCGGATGTAAGAACGGATATTCTTTTGTTGGAAGATATTCAATCATGTTATCCACACCAAGTGTTTCAAAGATATCTTCTAATACACCTTTTAATGTGAAGAAATCGCCTTCTCCATACATACCGAGTGTCATCTGCATTCTCTCTTCCGGCAGTTCTTTTAATGGCAGTTCTTTTGGAAGATAAATATTTCCAAATTCATATAATCTTACATTTTTATTTCTATGTGCCATATTGGTGGAAAGAGAGATCAGCATGGCGTTCAGGGAAATCGTACGCATAATGCTGAAATCTTCTCCGAGAGGATTGGAAATTTCAATTGCCTGTCTTTCCGGTGCATCTTTTGAAAGCAATAATCGATCAAATACTTTCGGACTTTCAAAAGAGTATGCCATACCGCCACAGAAACCGTTCTGTTCTGCCACATCACGACAAGTATCCTCGATTCTTACTTTAAACGGCTTTTTACCGGCTGTAGATTCTCCTCTAGGAAGCGTTACCGGAATGTTATCATATCCGTAAAATCTCGCAACTTCTTCTGCAAGATCTGCCATACATCCTAAATCCTGTCTGAATGTCGGAATCGTAAGTTCTCTGTTTGCTTCATCATAGATTAAGCCAAGCTGATCAAAGTATTTTAACATCTGTGCTTCCGGCACATCTGTTCCAAGCAGTGCATTCATTTTTTCCGGTTCAAATGGAAGTTTCTTTTCTATTACAGGATTTGGATATACATCTACTGCACCTCCAACAACTTCTCCACATCCGAGTTCTTCAATCAGCTGACAGGCACGGTTCATTGCTTCCATCGCATTGTTTGGATCAAGTCCTTTGACGAACTTTGCAGATGCATCGGTGCTCAGTCCGATCCGTTTCGAAGATAAACGAATATTTGTACCGTCAAAGGTTGCTGCTTCAAATAATAATGTTTTAATTTCATCTGTTACCATGGAGTTTTCACCACCCATGATTCCTGCAATACCAACTTCTTTTTCTCCATCACAGATCATCAGGATATCTTTATCTAATTTTCTTTCCTGTCCATCTAAAGTCACAAACGTATCCCCATCCTGCGCACGTTTTACAATAATCTCATGATTTGCGATCGTATCCAAGTCGTATGCATGCATTGGCTGTCCATATTCTTCCATCACATAGTTTGTAATATCGACTAAATTATTGATCGGACGGATACCAATTGCAGAAAGACGTCTCTGCATCCATTCCGGTGATGGAGCCAGTTTGATATTTTTTACAACTCTTGCCGTATAACGAGGACATAAGTCTGTATCTTCAACCGTTACTTTTATATAGTCGTTCACATCTTCAGCATTTCCTGTCGGTGTTATAACCGGCGGATAGAATGGTTTATCAAATGTAACCGCTGCTTCTCTTGCTAGTCCGATCATACTGAAGCAGTCTACACGGTTTGATGTAACTTCAAATTCTACAACCGCATCACGAAGTCCGAGTGCTTCGACAGCATCAGCTCCCGGTTCGACATCCTTCTGGAAAATATAAATACCATTTTCCGGAGCTTCCGGATACATATCACGATTTGATCCAAGTTCTTCGATAGAGCAGAGCATACCATTCGATACTACACCTCGAAGTTTTCCTTTTTTGATTTTGATCCCCTCTTCCGGATTCGGGCTTCCATCATGCCCGCCGGCAACACGACCGCCGGCCAGCACGACCGGTACCAATGCACCTTCGAATACATTTGGCGCACCAGTTACGATCTGAACAAGTTCCTTTTCTCCAACGTTTACTTGGCAGATTACCAATTTTTTCGCATCCGGATGTTTTTCAATTTTTTCGATTTTACCAACAACGATTTTCTCCAGATTTTTATCTAAATAAGTAATACTCTCCATATTCGTACCGGATAATGTCATCTTATCCGCATATTCCTGCGGAGTGCATGACAGATCAGGCACATATGCTTTAATCCATGAAATAGGTGTATCCATTCATTCTTCCTCCAATTATTTTCTATTTTTTATGTCCAATTTCTGTTTAAAACTGTGAAAGAAAACGTTTATCATTTTCATATAACAGTCTCATATCATCAATTTCATATTTTAATAACGCCACTCGTTCCAGACCGATACCAAATGCAAATCCGGAATATACTTCAGGATCGATTCCACACATTTCCAACACATGCGGATGAACCATACCACATCCAAGAATTTCGATCCAGCCGCTTCCGCCGCACATACGGCATCCTTCTCCGCCGCATTTGAAACAGGTAATATCTACTTCTGCACTCGGTTCTGTAAATGGGAAGTGATGCGGACGGAATTTTACTTCTGTTTCCGGTCCGAAGAATTCGCGGGCAAACTGCTGTAATGTTCCTTTTAAGTCAGCCATCGTTATCCCCTTATCAATCACAAGCCCTTCCACCTGGTGAAAGGATGGGGAATGTGTTGCATCCACTTCATCAGAGCGGAATACACGGCCAGGGGAAATAATACGGATCGGCAGTTTTCCCTGTTCCATAATACGTGCCTGTACCGGTGATGTCTGCGTTCTTAATAAAATATCTTTATTGATATAAAAAGTATCCTGTTCATCTTTTGCAGGATGGTTTTCCGGAATATTTAATAATTCAAAGTTATATTTATCATATTCGATTTCAGGACCTTCTACAACTTCGTACCCCATACCGATAAATACTCGTTCTAAATCGTCAAGCGCGATCTGGTTTGGATGACGATGTCCTTTTTCATGTGTTTTCCCCGGAAGCGTAACATCGATCACTTCTGATTTCATTTTTTCTTCACGGATCTTACGCTTTAAAACTGCCATTTCTTCCTCTAATGCTTTTTCAATGATCTGGCGCGTTTCATTAACCATCTGACCGACTTTCGGACGATCTTCTTTGGCAACATCCTTCATGCCTTTTAATACTTTCGTTAACTCTCCCTTTTTCCCCAGGAAATTTACTTTTACTGCATTCAGGCTTTCCATCTTCTGTGCCTGTTCAATTTGCTCAAGAGCGGATTTTTTTATCGCTTCTAATCTTTCCTTCATTTTTTTGCTCCTTTTTTATTTAAAATAAAAAAACGCCCCTAAAAAGGGACGAAATTATCGCGGTACCACCCTGATTCCGGAATTCTTCCGGCACTCAAGTCTGCGTAACGAGCAGTAACGTTGCTTCCTACTAAATCAATGGACGATTCAAAAGCAAAACTCCAGTGTGAAATTCACATAAAAATCTTAACATAAAAGAGCTTCCAGCCGATGACTCTTCCTCTCTGAATGAAAATTAATATGCTACTTTGCACCTTCATTGTTTTTTGGCTTCTTCAACTTTTCTTATTCTATAACAGGTTGTTCCGTTCTGTCAATCCCGAAAATAATTTTTCAGACTAAAAACAGGATTTCTGTTCTCCGTCCCGACTACAGATCCGTGCATAAACCTCTTTTCTCCAGCCTATAATGATAATAAGACATCGGTGTGCGTACTTGTGAATCCGGCATTCTTATGATAAAATTTTAGTAACAATGATTGATATTCGCAGATAAGCACATATAGAACAGGAGAGGTTAACCGGCATGATACAAATTATTGCAGCCGTTCAGGCAATTATGACAAAGATGCGGCAGGATCACATTGCGGCATTTGCAGCCCAGGCAGCATTCTTTATTATTATATCAACATTTCCATTTATCATGTTTATTCTATATATTACCCGCTATATGCCATTTAATCAGGCGGATATTTTGATGGCATGCAGGGAGTATCTTCCTGGACAATACAGTTCTCTCGTCGTATCGATCATCGAAATGGTTTACGTCCAGCAGTCAACCGCCCTTCTCTCTTTTAATGCATTATCACTGTTATGGGCAGCAACGAAAGGCGTAAATTCCCTGATCAGCGGACTAAATTCTGTCTATGAAATTGATGAGGACCGAAATTTTATCATTATGCGTCTGCTTTCAGCCATGTACATTATCATTTTTACAGCGGCGATTATTTTCGGTCTTTTACTCCTCGTATTCGGAAATACAATTTATATTTATATTTGCAGATGGTTCCCGTTTTTGGAAGAAATCAATGTGTTATTTACACTGACAAGGATCTTTCTTAGTTTTACAATCTTCATCGTTGCTTTTTTGATCATTTACAAATTTTTACCAAGCCAGAAGATCCATTTTACGGAAGTCATTCCCGGAGCAATTTTTACTGCTGTCGGTTGGATCCTGTCTTCATTTATCTTTTCTCTGTACTATGGGAACTTTAATACCATTTTCAATATGTATGGCAATCTGACCGGTTTACTGCTTGCATTGTTATGGTTATATTTCTGTATGTATATTTTACTGATCGGAGCAGAAATCAATTACCATTTTTATCATAATGCTCAGTATTATTAGAAATTTTCTCATATAATAAACGCAGAGCCGCCCGATCATCATCTGATCGGGCGGTATTTTTATTGATTTTCATAATCCGTGATTGCCTTTACTTTAGCTCCTGATCTTCCGTCAGGATCAAATGTCAGAGATAAATACTCTTTTACCATCATTTTAGCTATTTCGATTCCCAGCACCTGTGATCCCATGGTAATGATATTCGCATGATTGGATAATTCCGCTCTCTGTGCCTGATAGATATCATGGATACAAGCTGCATAGGCACCTTTTACTTTATTTGCCGCGATGCAGACGCCAATTCCGGTTCCGCATAAGAGAATTCCTCTGTCGTATTCTTTAGCTGCAACCGCTTCTGCCACTTTGACAGCCGTATTCGCATAAATCGGATCATCACTTCCAAAATCTTCTACTTCATGCCCCAGACTCTTTACAAAGTCCATCAAGTTTAACTTATATTCTGTTGCGTTTGGGTCACATCCAAATACAATTTTCATCTTCTTTCCTCCTGATCAGTCTCCATAAATACGTTTTGTGATTTTCTCTGCAATTTCTTCCATTCGCCCTTTTTGCACTGCAAGTTCTAAAATACTATAACGATCTCTGACTGTATAAGCATTCAGCATACTATAATAGAATAAATCCCTGTCAATCCCAACTTCTGACGGTAATACAGGTGCACCGGCGATTGATAATAACCTTTCTACTTCTTCTCTGGATGGAGACAAATCCTGCACACAGTCCGGGATATCATCTTCCATCATTTCAAACACTTCCGCAATGATCGGAGTTGCAATTCCGACTTTAATACCATGAAGTTCCGGAAACTTCTTTTTTGCGATAAAATCCATTTCCCAATAATGGCTGAGCATATGTTCCGCTCCGGAAGCCGGTCTGGAAATCCCAACTAATGCCATAGCAACTCCCGTCAGCATCAATGCTTCGATCAAATAGAGGATTGCTTCCTCTTCCCTCTTTGCAATACCCTCTGCATGATCGACAACTTTTTCCAATGCTCTTTTTACCAAAATTACACACGTTTCACAGCATTCATCTCCTGCAATCTCTCTTGCAAGATACCAATCTGCCAATGCAGTCATCTTGCCGATCACATCGCCAAAACCTGCATGGATCAGCCGCATCGGTGCTTCTTTCATAATATCCGTGTCTCCGACAACTCCATATGGAAACGTTGCCACAAACGAAATTTTTTTCCCTTCTCTGATCAGAGGAGCACCATCTGCAACATATCCATCCATAGATGGCGCCGTACATACAATTATGTACGGAATTCCAGTTCTGGATGAGACGAATTTTGCTGTATCGTTCAAAGTTCCGGAGCCGACCGCTACGATAAGCCCTGTTCCCGGCCGCAGCTCCATCATCACTCTTCCGACCACGCTTTCATCCGGAATTAATATTCCATCTCCAGTCTGGAATACATAACTATTTACATCAAATCCGTCATCTTCCATTAACTGAAGCGCTTTTTTTCCAGCTGCTTCAAATGTATGATTATCGCTGATCATCGTAACCGGTCTGTCTTTAAACGCAGCCGCAAACTCGACCAGCTTCGGCAGCGTTCCTTTTCCAATCGCCAGATGCTCGATTCCAAATGTATGATGATGACCGCATTCACAGTCAAAACTGGCACCTGCCATTTCGTTCATTGTCATGTTTAAAATCTCATTCATAGTACTTGTTCCTTCCATTTTTGTTATTTATAAACCGTAATCTCAAACATGGTCTTATAAGCCTGCGTTTTAATTTCAACATATTCTATAATCCGTTCTTTCGTATCATAAGTAATGCAGGACCGCACGCTGATCGGTTCACCTTCTTCGATTTCCAGCTGCATTGCCTCATAGGCATTGGCTGCTTTTACTGACAGCATCTGGCGCATCTTTGCAATATGGATTCCATGCTCTTCAAACGTATTATAGAGGGAAATTTCCGTAAAATCGATTTTCCGAAGATCCGGACAAAACTCCGTCGGATGAAAAGAGTTGGTCAAACTATATAATTCTCCATCAATATATCGAAGTCTCTCCAGATGAAAGACCATATCGCCTTCTGCGATACCAAGTTTTTCAGCGATAAACTCCGTCGCCGGTTCTACATTCTGCAAAAGAACTTTACTTCTTGCATCCTTTCCCTGCAGGCAGACATCATTGTAAAATCCAATAACAGAATTCGTTTCATGTGCAATATGCGACGAATTACCGACAAAAAACGTTCCCTTTCCCTGCAAACGGATGATTTTCCCATCTTTTTCCAAAACATCGATCGCTTTTCGAATGGTCGGCCTGCTTGTATGAAAAATCTCACATAATTCACGCTCTCCGGGAAGAGGAGAATAATATTCCAAATATCTGTATTTCTCCAAAATATCTTCACTGACCTTTATATATAACGGTTTCTCTTTTCTCTCCTTCATATCATTCCCTCCTTCATGGTTATACTATACCACTGGATAAATATATTGTCAACATTTTTATTTACCAGTGGTAAATAAAAAACTTCTTTTATTTGACATAACTACTATCTATTATTAAAATATGGGAAAAGGAGATATAGGATTATGAAAAAGGAAATCACACAATTACAGCAAAAAATGGCAGAAATGTCCATTGATTATTATCTTGTACCAACTTCCGATTACCATCATTCGGAATATATCAGCAATTATTTTAAATGTCGGGAATACCTTTCCGGTTTTACCGGTTCTGCAGGAACATTGCTTGTCAGTCAGACACAGGCCTGGCTCTGGGCGGACGGCCGATATCATATTCAGGCACAACAGGAACTTACCGGCACCGGAATCCATCTGATGAAAGATGGCCTTACTGGAGTTCCAACGCTTTCTGATTTTTTAAAAGAATGTATGGAAACGGGACAGACATTAGGCTTTGACGGCAGATTATATACCTCCGGTTTTATTTCCGGTTTAAAAAGAAAACTTTCTGCCAAACAGATTCTATTTGTCTATGATAAAGATCTGGTTCAGGAAATCTGGAAAGACCGACCAAAGCTGGTTGCGGAACCGGTCTATGTTTATCCGGAACGTTATGCCGGAACAACCGTTTCTGAAAAAATAGCCGCTTATCGTGATTATTTAATGAAATATCAGGCAGATTGCCAGTTGCTTACCAGTCTGACCGATATTGCATGGCTGTTTAATTTACGCGGTCATGATGTGGCTTGTACCCCCGTATTCTTGTCTTATGCTTTCCTCTCCCTTAAGGAGGTGATCTTATTTATCCAAGAAGGAGTTTTAACACAGGAAGCGAAAGAATATTTACAAAATAACGGCATTGAAACAAGAGATTATCACTCTTTTTATGACTTTGTGAAAAGCATTGAACACGTTCGTATGCTTGTTGATTATTCGGATTTAAATTATTGC
The DNA here is from genome assembly GCA_018715775.1 of Candidatus Fimousia stercorigallinarum. Taxonomy (GTDB): domain Bacteria; phylum Bacillota; class Clostridia; order Lachnospirales; family Lachnospiraceae; genus Fimousia; species Fimousia stercorigallinarum. The sequence continues at coordinate 13,742 of DVKZ01000085.1, forward strand.
TGTTATCAGTCTTTGTCTGATACAAATACCCTTCTTCGGGCAGCAAAATACACAACATCTGCTAAAATCATCAAAAATGATACAGAGATTGAACATACTCGTGCATGTCATCTGCGCGACGGTGTTTATATGACAAAATTTATGTATTGGTTAAAGAATACGATCCGTAAGCGCAGCTTATCGGAACTGGAAGCAGCCGCTTATATCGATCAGCTGCGTCTGTCTGATGATCTCGCACTCGATCTTAGTTTTGAAACCATATCTGCGTATGGTAAAAATGCTGCGATCGTCCATTACAGACCCTCTGCAGAGTCTAACACTGTCGTAGAAGCAAAAGGAATGCTTCTGGTTGATTCCGGCGGCCATTATTTAGATGGTACAACAGATATCACCCGTACGTTTATCCTTGGCCCGATTACTGAAGAAGAAAAACTTTGCTATACGACAACATGCCGTTCCATGCTCCATCTTGCCAATGCGAAGTTTTTAACCGGATGCCGCGGCAGCAATCTGGATTGTCTTGCCAGAGAGCCGATGTGGGAACTCGGTATCGACTTTTTACACGGCACCGGTCATGGTGTCGGTCATGTACTGAGTGTTCATGAAGGACCAAACAACTTCCGGTTCCGTGTCAATTCCGGCAATCTGGATGCAGTACTTCTTCCCGGAATGATCACAACAGATGAACCCGGCATTTATCAGGCAGAAAAATTCGGTATTCGAATCGAAAACGAATTACTGTGCAAAAAATGGAAACAAAATCAATATGGGCAATTCCTTGAATTCGAATACCTGACTTATGCTCCGATCGATCTGGATGGTATTGAACCGGATCTCATGAATGAGCAGGAAAAGCAATGGCTCAATGATTATCATAAAAAAGTATATGAAAAGATCTCACCTTATCTTTCAAAAGATGAACGGAAATGGCTAAAAGAATATACAAGAGAAATATAAAATAAGGCGGTTCCCTCCAGTGGGTTCCGCCTCTTTTTATTCTTCTGACTTAGCTCTAAACCATTTATTATACAATTCCTGATAACTTCCCGATAAATCAAGCTGCTTCATAGCAACATTAAATTCATCGAGATATTTAAAATCTTTTCCGCACATGATACCATAACTGGATTCATCTTCGTTCAGATTAGCATCCAGGATTTCAATATTCGTGTCCGGATGATGATCCATATAATACTCTACTCCGGTTGCATCATAAATCGCAGCATCCAACCTTCCTCTTTCCAGTGCCCGGAACATTTTTGTTGAATTTTCAAAAGTTCGGATCGTATTATTATACTTCTTCAAATACTTTTCTAAATATTCATCGGCAGCAGTTCCTTTCTCCGCACCGAGTTTCATATGAACAAGATCTTTTCTTGACTCAACTTCTACGTCTTTATTCTTAATGATCGTCAGAGAATTTGAGAAGTAGGAATCCGTAAAGAGAAAATCTGCCTGTCTGGAATCTGTAATTGAGATGCCGCTGATCGCACAATCAATCTTTCCTTCTTCAATATCAGTCTCAATATCTGCCATCTGTTCTACTACCAGCACATAATCAAATCCAAGATATTCGCTGATGATATCCAGGTAATCAATATCAAAGCCTTTCATCTCTCCTTGTTCATCTTGATAAGTAAATGGTGCAAAATCAGGGGAAACACCAATCTTTAATGTAACACCATCCATTGAACCTTTTGTATGCACTGCTGTAATATCTGTCTTTTCCTCTTCTTCTGCTGTGTCAGTGCTTTTGCTAAACGGATTCGAACAACCTGTCAGACTCAAAACAAAGGTTACTGTTAATAATAATGTAATAAATCTCTTCATTTTTCATTTCTCCTATCATCTTTGAGTCTATATTATAACACATTTGAAAACTAAGAAAAAGTTTTTACCAGTATTTGCTTTCTGAAAAAAGTATAAATTCTTTCTAAATGGTACATTCTTTTATTAAAGAATTTTCGGGAGGTAACGATATGGCTCTAAATAAAGTAGAAATCTGCGGGGTAAATACGTCTAAACTTCCCCTGTTAAGTGAACAACAAAAAGAAGAATTATTTGAAAAAATTGAGCAGGGAGACCAACAGGCTCGCGAAGAATACATTAAGGGTAACCTTCGTCTGGTATTAAGCGTGATCCAGCGCTTTGGAAACAGCAACGAAAACGCTGATGATCTCTTTCAGGTTGGCTGTATTGGTCTTATGAAAGCGATTGATAATTTTGACAGAAGCCTGCATGTAAAATTTTCGACCTATGCAGTTCCTATGATTATCGGTGAAGTCCGAAGATACTTAAGAGATAACAATTCTATTCGTGTCAGCCGCTCTTTACGTGATATCGCTTACCGGGCAATATCAGCAAAAGAACGTCTTTTAAAAACAACAAATAAAGAACCTACGCTTGATGAAATTGCAAAAGAAATCGATATGGAGAAAGAGCAAGTGCTATTTGCCTTAGATGCAATCGCAAGTCCCGTTTCGCTTCATGAACCTCTTTATCAGGAGGGCGGTGACACTCTGTATTTGATGGATCAGGTTGGTGATAAAAAAAATACAGAAGAATCCTGGATTGAAAACATCTCTCTCAAAGAGGCTATGAAGCATCTTACGGAACGTGAAAAAAGAATTATCGATCTGCGTTTTTTCCGCGGTAAAACCCAGACAGAAGTAGCGGAAGAAATCAGCATCAGTCAGGCTCAAGTCAGCCGTTTAGAAAAAAATGCGCTTCGTTCGATGAAACATTATCTGAGTTAACATAATTTTAGCATTTCATTTCGTAAACGCCTTATAATTTTTTTCTCCAGTCTTGATATATAAGATTGGGAAATGCCCAGGAGATCCGCAACTTCTTTCTGGGTCATTTCCCTGCCTTCTTTTTGATTGATCCCGAATCGTAACTCAATAATCATTTTCTCTCTATCCGTTAAGATTTCCATTGCTTTCCGTAAAAGTGTTCGGTCTACTTCACTTTCAAGATTCCGATAGATAATATCCTCATCTGTCCCAAGAATATCCGAAAGAAGCAGCTCGTTCCCATCCCAGTCTACATTTAATGGTTCATCGATCGATACCTCCATCCGTACTTTATTATTTCGTCTCAGATACATTAAAATCTCATTTTCAATACAGCGAGACGCATAAGTCGCTAATTTGATCTTGCGTTCCGGATTGAACGTATTAATCGCCTTGATCAATCCGATCGTACCAATGGAGATCAGATCCTCAACCCCGATTCCTGTATTGTCAAATTTCTTTGCTATATAGACAACCAGCCTTAAATTACGTTCGATCAATACCGCCTTGGCTCTTCCCTCGTGATCCGTATTCAAATGACGGATCATTTCTTCTTCCTGAACTGCATCCAGAGGAGTCGGCAGTATTTCTGAACCTCCGATATAATGAATCTCCCCTTTTTTCCCCTGCTTCATTTTGAATTTTAGCATCATATTTTATTCCCTCCCATAAAAATATCCCTGTGAAGAATCATTTGAAAATCTCCATTCCCAGACAGATCTTGTTCAACAATTCCGATATAAGGGTGTTTGATTTCCAAATTTTTTTCTAAAATAACAAATGAATCAATTGGGATCGCAAATAATAATCCACTCTCATTTCCTACCGAAGAAAATGGAACTATTCGGGGATCTTTTATTTGACTCCAGTCAAAAACCGACTTTATCGCTTCATAGGAAATCAGAGATACCATTTCCGAACCTCCGGATAGATATAATCGGTTGCCGGTATCATACAATGCTTTTACTTTTACTTTTTTCCCATCATTGGAACAGCAGACCGTATAAATATCCGATTTTGGGATATACTTTATGTAGAAAAGCAATACCAACGTTCCGAGCAGTGCCGCCAAACATCCGAGCTTTGGGATGAGCATCCAAAATCCGCTTGCTGCAACAGATACCATAAAGAGAGTCAGACATAACTTTTTGCTTTTGCCGATCAGATAGAACAAACCCCATTCTATGAGCAGCAAAAAGATCCGCATTGGAATTCGTTGAAACACAAAAAAAGTGTCCAGACTCATTATCAATATAAAAGCGAAAAAAATTCTTTTTGACAAATGATAGTGCATCAAGCTTGCCGAAAGAAAAAGCAGATATCCATTCCAGAGCAGCTGCATCAGAAAAAAAAGATCTCCATAAATGATAACCGGTCCATCCATCCTTATTTCCTCATTCATTATTTCGTTTTTATTATAAAAAAAAATATGTACATTCTTTGTCACAACCCGTGTGAAAAAAATGTACATATTCTCTCTTATTCTTTATAATCTGTCTAAATTCGATATTAACGTCTGCGATTCTTTAAAAAGTCAGGGATTACGATCATATCATCATCGTATGTCGCATTTTGGAAACGCTTTGGTTCCTGCTGTACCGGAGCCTGCTGCTGAGGCTGAGCCTGTTGCTGACCCGCACTTCCACCGACAGGCTGTCCACCATATGACGGTTCCGGCCTTGAATTCTGTGCCGATTTCTTCGGAGCCGAACCATTCTCTTTATCACGGATTCCGGTCGCAATGATCGTAATACTGATCTGTTCATCCGGAATATCGCTTTCAACGTTACCGAAGATAATATTCGCACCGTCTCCTGCAACTTCTGTCAAATAAGAAATTGCATCGTATACTTCCTGAATTCCGACATCGCCGGAAAAGTTCACGATAATATCTGTTGCACCACTGACCGTTGTCTCTAACAGCGGGCTTTCCATCGCTGATTTTACCGCCTGGATTGCTCTGTCATCACCATCGGAATCTGCCACACCGATACCGATATGGGCAATTCCTTTATCTCTCATGACTGTTTGAACATCCGCAAAGTCAAGGTTGATCAGCCCCGGTTTATAAATCAGGTCAGTAATTCCCTGTACGCCCTGCTGCAGAACTTCATCCGCTTTCTTTAATGCAGCCGGAATAGATGTTTTCTTATCACAAATCTGAAGTAATTTATCATTCGGAATGATGATCAATGTATCAACATTCTCTTTTAAACGCTCAATACCTGCTTTTGCGTTATTCATACGAGGTCTGCCTTCAAACATAAATGGCTTCGTAACAACGCCAACCGTTAAAATGCCCATATTCTTTGTGATCTCAGCAACAACAGGAGCCGCACCGGTACCGGTTCCGCCTCCCATACCGCAGGTAACAAACACCATATCTGCATCTTTTACTAATTCGGTAATTTCTTCACGGTTTTCTTCAATCGCCTGCTGTCCGATCTCAGGCTTTGCCCCTGCACCGAGTCCCTTGGTCAGTTTTTCCCCAATCTGAACTTTTGTAGCCGCTTTACATGAGCTTAAAGCCTGCTTGTCTGTATTAATTCCTACTAATTCAACACCTTGAATATTCTCATCAATCATGCGGTTAACAGCGTTATTGCCGGCGCCGCCAACCCCGATTACTAATATTTTTGCCTGTGTTCTATCCTCATTTGGCATAATTTCAACCACAATATTTCCTCCTAGTCTGGACCTTCCCATTTATAAATATACCTATATACTATATTATAATATTTTGATGGAATCCTCAACTATTTTTTCGTTCGAAATGTTATAATTTTACTTTCTTTCGTATACTGATCCATATAAACAGTACCGCTTTTTCCTTCCAAACTTTCAAAAATTCCCGGTAAAACGCTCAACTGAGCATCCAGATCATCACCGGTTCCTAAATTGACATTCAGATCATCTTTTTTTAATACAATATCACCATCTTCTTTAAACTGGATCTCATTGATCGTAAGTTCATTTGTCGTGATCAATGTTGTAATTCTGATGATCTTGCTAAAATATCCTTTCTTCTTCACCGGCAGTTTTTCATAAATTGTAATATTATCATAGGATAATCCGGTAACAAGCGGAACATCCTTCAGCCGTTTATTCATAACTTCGAGCGCATAGCCATCTTTATCAAAATAAACATACTTTCCGGCATAGGAAATACATCCGGCACGAAGGTTTTCATTGACCCGAATCGTAATCGAATTCAATCCGGTAATCCGTATGTCAATATTTTCAACAAACGGCATCGTCTCAATCGGCTTGATTTTATTTCGAAGTTTTAAAAATACTGAGTTTGGTATATAGAAATCTTCTTTTACCGCTGAAACAATTTCTTTATCACTATAATATTGCGTTCCTTCCACTTTAATCGTTTTGATCCGGCAAAGAAGCGTGATCAAAACGATACCCATAATGACAAAAGCAATTATGATAGCAAAAAACTGTTTAAGCGATAACCGCTTTTTCGTTCTTTTCTCTGAGGTTTCTTTTTGTCTTTTCTTTCGTTCAAATTGTATGATCTTTTCATCTTTTTGATTTTCTGTGTTTTTCATCCGCATCTGTCCTATCTATGATCTGTGCTACACTTTAATCTGTCTGGATATCGACAATACAACTCCCATTTCCATCAACAGCCCCATCAACGATGATCCCCCGTAACTGATGAACGGCAGCGGGATTCCGGTTGGAGGCAGAAAATTAGTAACAACGCCAATATTAATAATCATTTGAACGGCCACATGACACGCTACGCCAATTGCGATCAGTGATCCGAATAGATCAGGTGCATTCATTGCAATGATCAGAATTCTCCATATCAGCAGCAAAAACATCAAGATAACTGCAAATGCTCCAAATAATCCTAATTCTTCACAGATAATCGAGAAAATCATATCATTATGAGATTCCGGGATAAATCCCATCTTCTGCATGCTTTGCCCAAGGCCCTTGCCAAAAATTCCTCCGGAACCGATCGCATACAACGCCTGCATCGTCTGAAGTCCTTTTTCATGATTTTCCGGATCGAGCCAGATCGCGATTCGTTCCATTCGATATCCAGGACCAAACTGGATATATATAAATCCCAAAAATAAAACAGAACAGGCAAGTGCGATCAACTGCTTGGAACAAGGACTCACTACGAAGATCATAATTCCGGTAATTCCACATAACACGATTGCTGTACTAAGATTTTCCACGACAACGAGCCCTATGATCGGAAGTGCGATAATAACCCACTTCATGACATCTTTCATCGTTCTGAGTTTATGCGAATTTACAGAAAGCTGATATGCCAGAAACATAATCAGGAACAGCTTTGCAAATTCGGAAGGCTGCACCTGAATTCCTCCAATCGAGATCCATCTCCTGGAACCTTTTGTAACCGCACCAAATACCAGAACAAAAACCAAACTGCCGGCAGATGCTGCATATACAAACCATGCCCATAGTTTCCTTTTAAAAATACGATAATCCACCCGCGTGAGCATAAACATGACGACCAGACTGCCGACAGCGATCAACGCCTGACGAAACAGCCAGTGTGTAGTGCTTCCGTAACGAACAGAACTCGTATAAGAACTGGTACTGTAAATCATTACCAGTCCAAATCCCACTAAAATAAGGACAAGAAATAGAAGTGGGTAATCAAAATATCTTTTTACGGGTCTTTTTGCCAAATCATCTCACCTCTTTTGCCGCAGGAATCATCTCAGGATTCTTCTACATCATGCGAGTTTATGAACAAATTCTTTAAACTGATCTCCACGGACCTCGTAGTTTTTGAACATTCCCCAGCTTGCACATGCCGGAGATAATAACACCGCATCTCCATTTTCCGCATGTCTTGCAGCATAGTCAACTGCTTCTTCTAACGACTCTACCATAACAATATGATCAAAGCCATGTTCTCTTGCCGTTTTAGCAATTTTTTCTGCAGTCTGCCCTAATAAGATCAATTCTTTTACTTTTCCATCAAATGCCTCGATCCATTCGTCATACGCAGATTGTTTATCGTATCCGCCGCCGATCAAATAGGTCGGACGATTCATTGCCTGGATTCCTTTAATCGCAGCATCCGGATTCGTTCCCTTAGAATCATTATAGTAAGCAACCCCGTTGATTTCATCAACAAATTCAATTCGATGTGCAACTCCTTTAAACTTTCGGATTCCTTCAAGGATTGCTTCCGGCTTGATTCCCATAAAATAAGTCACGCCGATCGCAGCGAGTATATTTTCATGATTATGTCCGCCGAGCAGATTGATATCATCCATCGTGCAAATTACTTTTTTCTCTCCATTCCATGATACCACAAACTGATCTTTATCAAGATAAACCCCCTGATCAAGGATTTCTTTCCTACTGAAGAAAACCGGTGTTGCGGAAATTTTTTCTGCCATTGCTCTTGTTGTCGGATCATCATAATTCAATACGCAGAACTGATCCTTCGTCTGATTCATGGCAATCTTTAATTTTGTCTCTGCATAACATTCTACCGTTCCATGACGATCCAAATGATCAGGCGTTATATTTAACACTGCGCTGACTTTCGGGCAAAAATCATGAATCGTTTCCAGCTGAAAGCTGCTGATCTCCGCAACGATCAAACTATCTTCCGTTGTATCAAGTGCAACATTCGTATATGGAATGCCGATATTACCGACAACAAATACAGAATCACTCTGACAAGAAGCAATCTCTCCTGCCAGCGCCGTTGTCGTCGTCTTTCCATTGGTACCTGTGATCGCCGCAATTTCCCCTTTTGAGAAATAATATGCGAGTTCAATCTCACTCCACACCGGGATTCCTGCTTTTACAAATTTCTGAACAAATGGTGCATTCACAGAAATGCCGGGACTGAGAACCATCATATCAAATTCTCTTACCATTTCATCTGTCAGTTCGCCGAGGATTACCTCAACTGGTGCTCCGACCTTCTGAATAATATCCTCTTTATTCAACTGATCATTTCCATCATATAATACCGTTTCTATACCACAGTCTGTCAGCAGCTTTGCTGCACCGATACCACTGATGCCGGTTCCTGCAGACATGACTCTTTTTCCTTTTAATTCCATCTTTTATCTCCTTTAAATCGCAATAAATCCGATCATACAAAGCACCGTTGTCGCAATTGCAAAGATTGCCACAACCTTTGTTTCCGGCCATCCGGATAACTCAAAGTGATGGTGGATCGGCGCCATCTTAAAGACACGTTTTCCGGTTGTCTTAAAGGATACAACCTGGATCATAACAGATACTACTTCTAATAAATAAATAAAAGCAACAATCGGAATAAATAACGGCATCTGCAGAACGATTGCCGTAGAAGCAACAAAGCCCCCAAGTGCAAGCGATCCGGTATCTCCCATAAATACTCTTGCCGGATATACATTAAATACAAGAAATCCTAACAATGCTCCGATCGCAGCTCCGATCACCGGTTCGATCCCCGCATTTGTGGCAATCGCAACAACGCCGAAAAAGGTCGCGATCAAAACCGTTACACTCGATGCAAGCCCGTCAAGACCATCTGTAAAGTTTGCACCATTTACTGTGCCAAGTACAATAATAAACAGCGCCGGAACATATAATATCCCTAATTCCAGATATCTTCCGCCCGAAAATGGTATTAACATCGTCGTATCCATTCCTGCGTAATTTAAAATATAAAAAGCAAAAATCGCAGTTACAACAATCTGTCCAAGCATCTTCTGCCATGCACGGAGACCAAGATTCCTTTTCATAACGACCTTTATGTAGTCATCAATAAATCCAATCAAACCAAAGCCGACGGTTACAAATAAAATCGGAATGATATTCGGATAATCTCTTAAATAAGCGATTGAGCCGACGATAATCCCAAATAAAATGATCAGTCCGCCCATTGTCGGCGTTCCGGATTTTTTCAGATGAGATTCCGGTCCTTCATCCCTGATAAACTGACCAAATTTCAATTTCTGTAAATATTTGATCACTGTCGGACTTAAAATCAAGCATACAAAAAATGCAATTAAAACCGGTATCAAAATGTCATTTTTTATCATTTTATTCACCTCTTTTGTTTTTTACAAATACATCATACTCCGGACAATACTATATTGCCCTTAACTATATGATTATATAGTTTTTTTTTCGCAGAATCAAGAGCCAAAACTCTCTTTTAGTCCTAAATACGGTAAAATATTCTGAAACAACTCTTTAACAGCCGGCGCAGCGATCTGTCCACCGTAGTACGTCCCTTCCGGTTCATCAATAAGAATCAGAGCCATCACCGTCGGATTTTCAGCACTGGCAAAACCAATAAACGAAGAGATATATTTTCCGGTTCCTCGTGGCAGTTTTTCACTCGTTGCTGTCTTTCCACCGATCCGGTATCCGTCGATCTTTGCTTTGCTTCCCGATCCTTCCGATACAACAGCTTCCAACACTTCCTTCATCAGTTCCGATGTTTGTTTTGATATCACATGTTCCTTTTTCTCAAATTCTAATGATTCATTCTCCGTTTTCATCGCAAAATGCGGTGTAACGAGCGTCCCTCCATTGACGACAGCACTTGCAGCACGCATGAGCTGAAGCGGTGTGATCTGAATCGACTGTCCGAATGCCATAGTTGCCAATTCTACTGCTCCAATGTTTTTTAATTGATGCATGATCGAATTTGCCTCTCCCGGAACATCGACACCGGTCTTTTCAAACAAGCCCAGTGTTTTATAATACTCATACATTTTCGTTTTTCCGACTCTGGCAGCAACATCCATAAAAACGGGATTACAGGAATTCATAACTCCTTCTTTAAACGTCTCACTGCCGTGTCCGCCCCTTTTGTGGCATCGGATTCTCCTGTCTTCTACGATCCGAAATCCCGGACAGGAAAACGTATCCGATAACGTAACTGCACCGGATTCCAGCCCTGCAGATGCCGTTACGATCTTAAAAGTGGAGCCCGGTTCATAAGTATCGCTGACACACCAGTTTCTCCACATTTTATTCAGCTGCTCCTGCTTTTCTTCTGCTGACAATTGATCTTCATTTTTTATATTTAGTTCATATGGTTCATTCAAATTAAATTCCGGAACATTGACCATCGCATATAATTCGCCATTTTGCGGATTCATTACAATCATAGATACTCTGTTTGCATTTTTGGCTTCCTTCATCTTTTCGCAAATTTGCTGCGCATACTTCTGGATCTGAATATCCATCGTCAAGTATAAATCTTCTCCGGAAACAGGTTCTTGCCGTTCTTCTTCCTCATTCGGAATTTCGATTCCTTTTCCATCCGTCATGGTTAAAATATAACCGTTTTCTCCCTGTAAAATATCGTCGTATTTTACTTCCAGCCCAATGATCCCCTGATTATCGGCGCCCGTAAATCCAAGTACAGTCGAAGCAAGTTCTTCATAAGGATAATAGCGTTTATAATCCTCATCAACCATAACGCCATCCAGGTTCAGCGCACGGATCTCATTTGCCGTTTCTTTCGGAACATTACTTTTGATCTTCTCTCTTGCCGAGACTTTTTCTACCTTTTTTCGGATTTCCGCTGCATCAATCGAAAGCAGCGACGACAGGCTCTCAATCACCTTCTCCGGCTCTGTGATCTGGCTGTGGATCACAGAAATCGAGCATACCGCTCTGTTACTGGCAAGAACAACGCCGTTCCTATCATAGATGATTCCTCTCGGCGCTTTAATCTCCCTCTCCCTCTGATGAAGGTCTTTTGCAAGTTTTGTATATTTATCCGACTGAAAGATCATAACCCATGATAACTTTCCGATCACGGAAATAAGAAGGATCAAAATGACTGCCAGCATCCCCAACAGCCGCTTTTTTTGCATGGTTCTCATATAAAAATACCCTATCTTAGCTTTATTATAATTTATTATTTCTAAGATAGGGTTATGATCATTTCTTTTTTCTAATCAGCATCTTCCGGCTGATTTTCCTCAACATTCATATACTGCAGAGAATCTTTAATAATATCTCTCGTCATTTCAACTGCCAGACGAGTATTAGACTGACTTCCTTTTTTAATCTCATCAATTGTAACATAGACCATCAGCTGCGGATCATCATATGGCGCGAATCCAATAAAGGATACAAGACGTTTATCAGTTCCACGCGGATATTTTTCTGCAGTTCCCGTCTTTCCGGCAATATCATATTCATCAATCTGAGCCACACGGGCAGTACCGGATTCTACAGTCTCCCGCATATAATTTCTGAGTTTTTCACTTGTTTCTTCACTGACTGTCTTTTTCACAAGTGTTTTACTGATATTTTTTTCTACATTTCCGTCACTATCCAAAATCTGTTTTACAACATGTGGCTGATAATAATATCCGCCATTGATCACAGAACAGAATGCAGAACCGAGCTGGATCATCGTACACTGGAAACTCTGTCCAAAGGAGCTTGTTGCAAGATCCACGTCCGCCATATTTTCATCATGAAGAACATTTGATGCGCTTGCTTCTCCTGGAAGATCGATTCCTGTTTTGGATCCAAATCCGAATTCTCTCTGGTATTTTGCAAAATCTTCTGCACCCATTTTTTCTGCAATCTGCATCATCGCATCATTGCAGGACTGCGCGATCGTCGCTGAAAGAGAGATGGTTCCATGTACATGAGAACAACGGATCCTCGTTTTGGAAACAATTTGATAACCATTACATGTAAACATCTCATCCCCGGTTAATACTCCGGTTTCTAATCCCATTGCAACATTAAACGGTTTAAATGTGGAACCCGGTTCAAATGTGGAACTTACAATATAATTGCTCCAGATGGAACTATATGCATCTGATTTTTCCTGAGCCGTCATCTTTTTTAACTTCGACTTTTTAAAATATTTTTCCAGATTGTCCTCATTCATTGGATCTTCCAGATCATACGTTTTGGAGTTTGCCATCGCCAACACTTCCCCATTATTAGGGTTCATGACTAAAACAGAAGCGTTTTTGCTTCCGTATTCTTTTAAAAATCTTTTCAAATATTTTTCGGCGTATTTCTGAATATTCGTATCAAGAGTGGAAACGAGAGTCTTTCCGTTGACTGCTTCTTCAATTGAGGTATCATATTCTAATTCTTCATTTAAATAGGTATATCTTCGTCCGTTTGTCCCCTTTAAAATAGAATTATAATACTGCTCCATCCCGCCTACACCAATATCGCCATCAGAAACAAATCCAATTGCATGACAAGCAAGCGTATTATTCGGATAAACTCGTTCGTAAGATTCTTCAAGCCATATCCCGTCTAAACTTTCTCCTTCTTCTGTATTCAGATACTTCTTTAAATCTTTGACTTCGTCATATGTCAGCTTCCCGCACAAAGTATCATAATAATATGAATTCGAATTGCTCAAAGCTTTATCAATATTTTCCTGTGTTACATCCAGATACTTAAGCAGAGCACTCGTCACAAGCTTTTCATTATTCGTCTTTACTTCTTCGCCGGCATCATTTTTCGTACGAGTACCGATAATATTTTTTGGCTCTAAGATTACTTTATACAATTTTCTTGAAGTTGCGAGTACATTTCCATTTGTATCCAGAATATCTCCGCGCCGATAACTGATCTCGGTATTCATATATTGCTGCTGGGCAAGAACCGTTTTTTTATAACTGCCATGCTTAAAAATACCGAGATAAATCATCTTTCCCATGATCATCAGCATTAACAGGAGCAAAACTCCCAATATCAAAATCAGACGCGCTCCCATATTGCTGGTGATCCTGCGATATGGTTTGACTCTGCGTTTTCTTTTTCCCAAAATCATCACCTGCTTCTATTCAGGAATGGATTCATACTGTCTTACATAATCATTCTTTTCATTGCTGTATTTAATGATATGACTTTCTGATGGTTTCACCATTCCTAATTTTTCTTTTGCTGCTTTTTTGATCGCAGTTTCATCAATCTCTGAATTGATTTTTGCTTCCAGATCATCATTTTCAATCTGAATCGTATTCAGATCCGTCTTTAATGCTGCAATATCTTTGCGCATCTGGTTATTGCCTGCATTCAAATACACATACGACAGGCATAAAAATGCGATCAAAAGGACAGCAAGATACGTTCTTTTATTCTTCCATTCAATCTCAAAAGGAGTCTGAGAAGCCGCTCTTCTCCGTTTTTTTGTATTATGCTGTGGTTTTTTTGGCTGTGGCTGCTCCGGTGCCGGTTCTGTTGCACGGGCAGTATTGCCATAGATTAAGTTGTATCTTTCTTCCGTCGTCATATTCTTTCACCCCTTAACACCGCTCAAATACACGAAGCTTTGAACTTTTTGATCTTTTATTATTATTTATCTCTTCTGCCTGCGGTACTACAGGCTTTCTTGTGATCACTTTCCCCTTGGGTTTTCTTCCACACGTACATACCGGAAAGGAAGGCGGGCAAATACATGGATTTTCATTCCTTTTATAGATTGTTTTTACAATCCGATCTTCCAGAGAGTGAAATGTAATAATACAAATCCTTCCCCCTTCATTGAGCAAGTCGATCATCGTATCCAGACTGTCATTGAGCACCTCCAATTCATGATTCAGTTCAATGCGGATCGCCTGAAATGTCTTTTTCGCCGGATGTCCGGATTTTGCCCTGATTTTTGCCGGAATCGCACGGTCGATCACCGCGATCAGCTGACCGGTCGTCTCAATGGGATGCTTGTCCCTTTCCATGACAATGTGCTTTGCAATATTTTTTGCAAATTTATCTTCTCCATAATCACGGATCATATGGAACAATTCCATCTCCGAATATTCATTAATAATATCCCTGGCTGTTTTACTCTGACGCTGATCCATCCGCATATCAAGCGGAACATCTTCCCGATAGGTAAACCCTCGTTCCGCGTTATCCAACTGATACGAAGAAACGCCGAGATCAAGAACAATACCATCGACTTTTTGAATGCCAAGATCTTGAAGCACCCGCTTCATATCTTTGTAATTACTCCTTACAATATCAACTTTGTCTTTAAACGGTGCCAGGCGCTTCCCTGCAGCTTCAATCGCAGCTGCATCCTGATCGATACCGACAAAATGTCCATGTTCACCAAGTCTTTTGCAGACTTCAAATGCATGTCCGCCTCCGCCCAGTGTTCCATCTACATAGATACCATCCGGTTTTACATTCAAATATTCAATTGTCTCGTCTAATAATACTGACTGATGAATAAATTCCATGATCTCTTCCCTGTATATCTAAAAATTATATCCGAGTCCCTGAAGATTTGCAGCTATGGCATCCATATCATCAAAAGAATTCATAGTATCCCACCGCTCTTTGCTCCAGATTTCCAGCTTATTCAGGCTCCCGGCAACAACAACATCTTTCTGTATATTTGCAAATTCCCGTAATGTCTGCGGAATCAAAATCCGTCCTTGTTTATCAAATTGTCCATTCGTTGCTCCGGTTGTGAAAAAACGTACAAACTGACGGGCATCTTTATTAAAAGTAACTGGAAGCTGGCGGAGCTTATTTTCAAATTCTTTCCATTCCATTTCCGGAAATAGAAAAAGACAACCATCCAATCCCCTTGTCAGACAAAATTGATTGCCGAATTCTTCTCGAAACTTTGCCGGGATTATCAGCCTGCCTTTTGCATCTACTGTATGGCGATATTCGCTTGTAAACATAACATCACCTGCTCCCTTGGGAATCGGAGGTTTCTCTGAATTGATTCTCCACTCTTATGTAATTATCCCCCACTATTCCCCACCAACTTACTCTTTCATTGTAGATGATGCTGTATAAAAATGCAAGGCTAAACTTTTATAAAAATGGATTTTTAAAAAAGTTATCCATAAAATAGAAAATGTTTCCTTTCTTTTCGACAAAAAAAAGATTTTAACAAAAAAATTTGCTAAAATCTTTTTTCTGTTCCAATCAAATTTTAATTATGTGCCCGTATTTTACGATTTTTTATCATCCAGACAATCCCAAGCACTACTAAAATCAAAGCCAGCATCTGGGAAACGCGGATTCCAGTTCCCATAAAGTAAAGAGAGTCTGTACGAAGTCCTTCGATCAGAAATCGTCCTGAGCCATATCCGATAAAATAAACAGCCAGCATTTGCCCATCCCACTTTTTCCGTTTACGGAACCATAAAAGAAACAATAATACCCCTATATTCCACAGACATTCATATAAAAATGTCGGATGTACCTGAATATAGGACTGATTCCCCACAGTGACCAAATGTTCATACACGCCGGAAGCAGCCAAATCCGCAATTCTTCCGTCATGGAAATAACTCAGGGGAATCTGCATTGCAAACAGGCCATCCGTATATCCTCCAAACGCTTCCCGGTTGAAGAAATTTCCCCATCTTCCAAAAATCTGCCCGATCAGTAACCCCATCACCGCTGTATCTGCCATCAACAATGGAGAATATTTCCGGACCTTACAAAAAATAACCAACATTAACAAGGCAGCTAAAATTCCGCCGTAAATTGCCAACCCGCCATTTCTTGTCAATAAAATCTCATTTAAATGATCCTTATAATAGTCCCAGGAGAAGACTACATAATACAGTCTTGCTCCAACAATTGCCGGAATCACCATCGTCAGCAGATAATCAAGATAAATCTCCGGATCCTGCCCCGTCCTCCTAGCTTCACGCTGAGCAACCAACAGTCCTGCTAAAAATCCAACTGCAATGATCATTCCATAAAATTTGATCTCAAATCCAAATATGGTAATTCCTGTTCCTACATTTGAAAAAACAAGATTCAGATTTGGAAACCGAATATCCATCCTTCATCACCCTTTTCATTTTTTGATAACATCTTCTTTACGTAATAGTTTATCGATTCTCTTTTCGCTTGTCAATTCTGTACTCTATGTGATACACTTAAAATCAGTATGACTTTATGTCATTTCATAGCGATAGAAATAAAAGGATAGAAATAAAAGGAAGGATGATTACCATGAAATTAGGAATCGTAGGTTTGCCTAATGTAGGTAAAAGTACGTTATTCAACTCTCTAACAAAAGCTGGTGCAGAATCTGCCAATTACCCGTTCTGTACGATTGATCCAAACGTCGGAATTGTAGCTGTCCCGGATGAACGCTTAAACAAATTAGATGAAATGTATCACTCAAAAAAAGTAGTTCCTGCAGTAATTGAATTTGTTGATATTGCAGGTCTAGTAAAGGGTGCCTCCAAAGGTGAAGGACTCGGAAACCAGTTTTTATCTAATATCCGCGAAGTTGATGCGATCGTTCACGTTGTCCGCTGCTTCGAGAATGAGAATATCGTTCATGTAGACGGCTCAATCAATCCTCTCAGGGACATTGAAACGATCAACTTTGAACTGATTTTTTCGGATATTGAATTATTAGAGAGAAGAATCGCAAAGTCTTCCCGTGGGGCAAAAAATGATAAAGCGCTCGCACAGGAAGTAGAATTTTTAACGAAAGTAAAAGAACATCTCGAAGATGGAAAACTTGCAAAAACATTTGAAGTCGATGATGAAGATTTACAGGCTGTTTTGGATTCTTGCAATCTGCTTACGACAAAACCTGTGATCTTTGCTGCAAACGTTGATGAAGATAACCTGGAAGACGACGGTGCATCTAATCCGTTTGTTGCTGAAGTGCGGGAATACGCTAAAGAAATGCAGGCGGAAGTTTTCTGCGTATGTGCACAGATCGAACAAGAAATTTCCGAACTGGATGACGATGAAAGAAAAGAATTTCTTCAGGATCTCGGATTAAAAGAATCCGGTCTTGAAAAATTGATTCGCGCAAGTTATTCCCTTCTCGGTCTGATCAGCTACCTGACAGCAGGAGAACCGGAAGTGCGTGCGTGGACGATCAAAAAAGGAACAAAAGCGCCACAGGCTGCCGGAAAGATCCACAGCGATTTTGAACGAGGATTTATCAAAGCGGAAATTGTTGCTTATGATGATTTGATGGCCTGCGGAAGCATGACTGCTGCAAGAGAAAAAGGTCTTGTCCGTCAGGAGGGAAAAGACTATGTCATGCAAGACGGCGATGTAACTTTATTTAAATTTAATGTTTAAACAAAAAACACACTGCATCGGATTCCTGCTCCTTTGCAGTGTGTTAACGATTTTAATAACTTTCTATAATGAGTTTTGCAGTCTCGACCAGGCTCATTCCACTATCCATACTACATTTCTGGAGATAGCTGTGCGCATCCGCTTCGGTCAGACAGTTGTTTTGTATCAACAAAGCTTTTGCTGATTCAATCAGTGCCTTCTCTTCCGGCGATCGTTCCCGTATTTTCCTTTTGCGTTTTTTCTTTCGTGCAGAGATCTTTGAAAGAATAATCTGTACCTGTTCTGCTAATTCATATACTTTGATCGGCATCGCCATACATGTAATATTATCACTTCTCGGAACTTCTTCCAGATAAGTTCTCGATGCGACCAGTAACATTTCAAATCCTTCCGTCATATATTCTCGAAGTTCCATATACATCATTCGATCCGAATATTTGTATCCACAGACGATCACACCTTCTTCCAGATCATTAAAACGGCTGATCACCTGACTGCCGGCAGTGCAAACTGCCGTCACATCGATACCGTTCCGTACCAAAATATTCCGAATATTTTTCGCATCACTCGATTTTGGAAACAGCACGATAATATTGATCATCCTCCCACCTCCGGTTTTTCATATACATAGATGTCAGATTTTGTACAAATATTCATTAATTTCCCAGTCAGTCACCTGACTCTGATAAGAATGCCACTCTCTTCCTTTTGCACTGATATATTTTTCAAAAATATGTTCTCCCAGTACTTCTTTCATAAACTCAGAATCACGGAATGCACGGATAGACTCTCTCATATCTCTCGGAAGAGACTGAATGCCTTTTGCCTCTTTTTCTTCCCGTGTCAACTGATACGTATTCCCCTCAAAATGCAGCGTTGGCTCTATCTTCTCCTCAATTCCGGCCAGACCGGCTGCCAGGCAGACTGCAAGAGCAAGATATGGATTTGCTGCCGCATCTGGTGAACGAAGTTCCACTCTTGTGCCAACCCCTCTTGCTGCCGGAATGCGGATCAGCGGGCTTCGGTTACATGTCGACCATGTAATGTCAATCGGTGCTTCATATCCCGGAACAAGCCTCTTATAAGAATTGATCAGAGGATTCATGATCAATGTCATTTCCGGTGCATAACGAAGCAGCCCTGCCAAAAAATGATATCCTTCCTGGCTGATTCCCAGATGCCCTTTCGAATCTGCGAAAATATTTTTTCCATTTCTCCATAATGACATATTCAGATGCATACCGGAACCATCCACATCAGAAATCGGTTTCGGCATAAAACTTGCATATAATCCATGCCGCTTTGCAATGGATTTTACAACAAGTTTAAACGTCATGATATTATCTGCCGTTTTTAAAGCATTTGCATATAAAAGGTCAATTTCATGCTGTGCCGGTGCAACTTCATGATGGGATGCTTCAATGTCAAATCCCATTTCCTCAAGGGTTAGAACAATATCTCTGCGGGCATTTTCGCCGAGATCGAGAGGGGCAACATCGAAATATCCTGCCTTTTCATGTGTTACTGTTGTCGGTCTTCCTTCCTCATCCGTGTGGAACAAGAAAAATTCCAGTTCCGGTCCAACACAGAAATTATATCCCATGCTTACTGCTTTCCGCAGCACACGTTTTAATACTCCACGCGGATCCCCCTGGAACGGTACACCGTCCGGGCGGTATACATCGCAGATCAGACGGGCAACTCTTCCACTCGAAGATCTCCATGTAAAAATACTAAATGTATCCAGATCCGGGTATAAATACATATCCGATTCATCAATTCGAACAAATCCGTCCACGGAGGATCCGTCAAACATACATTTATTATCCAACGCTTTTTCCAATTGTTTTGCTGTAATCGCAACATTTTTCAGTGTTCCGAATACATCGGTAAACTGAAGCCGAATAAATTCAACATTATTTTCTTCTACAAGACGGATAATGTCCTGCTTGGTATAATGAGACATAGTCAAACTCCTTTCCTGATCTCCAGCGGCAGCGTTTTTTACGCTGCCGGATCAGAGTATTTTTTAAATCGTCGCAATATCAATTAATGTCAGCTTTTCCTTATGTGCAGTCTCTAAACTTGTTAAAAGAGCATTCGCAGTGTCAATCGACGTCAAGCAGGTTACACCGGTTTCAATCGCATTTCGTCTGATCAGGAAACCATCCTTGCTTTTTCCAACACCCTGAGAAGGAGTATCAATGATCAGATCGATTTCATGGCTTAAGATCAGATCCAGAAGATTTGGTGATTCTTCTTCAATCTTATTGATATATTTTGCAGGAATGCCATGTTCATTTAACACTTTGCACGTATGTTTCGTCGAATAAATCGTATAGCCGAGAGCAGTAAACCGCTTACCTACTTCAATTGCATCCAATTTATCCGAATCTTTCACTGTCATGATCATTTTCTTATGCTTTGGAAGGTCTACACCATTTCCAAGAAACGCCTTGTACAGTGCTTCATTATAGTCTTTGGAAATTCCAAGACATTCTCCTGTTGATTTCATTTCCGGTCCTAAGCTGATTTCTGCACCACGCAGTTTTTCAAATGAGAATACCGGCATTTTAACAGCATAATATTCTGATTCCTTCTGCAGTCCCGGCTCATATCCAAGATCACGGATCTTCGCGCCGACAATCACCTGGGAAGCAAGATCAACGATCGGAATTCCGGTTACTTTGCTGATATATGGCACTGTACGACTGGAACGAGGATTTACTTCAATTACATATACCTCATCCTGGTAACTGATAAACTGAATATTGATCAGTCCGATCACATGCAGAGATTTTGCCAGTTTTCTTGTATAATCTTCGATTACTCGTTTAATCTTATCTGAAATATTCAAAGAAGGATATACCGAAATACTGTCTCCGGAATGGATTCCTGCCCGTTCAATATGTTCCATAATACCAGGAATCAATACATCCGTTCCATCACATACCGCATCAACTTCGATTTCTTTTCCCATCAGATATTTATCGATCAAAATCGGATGTTCCTGATGCTGACGATTGATGATTCCAAGGTACTGAACAATATCCTCATCAGATACGGCAATCTGCATGCCCTGTCCGCCCAACACATAAGAAGGTCTTACAAGTACAGGATAACCTAAATCACGCGCGGCTTCAAGTGCTTCTTCCACAGTAAATACCGTTGTTCCTTTTGCACGAGGAATACAGCATTCTTCTAAGATCTCATCAAACAGTTCTCTGTCTTCGGCTGCATCAACATTTTCCGCACTTGTTCCTAAAATCGGAACACCCATTTTGCGAAGTGCCTCTGTCAGCTTAATCGCAGTCTGCCCGCCGAACTGAACAACCGCTCCATCCGGTTTTTCAAGATCTACAATACTTTCGACATCTTCTGCCGTCAGCGGTTCAAAATATAACTTATCGGCAATATCAAAGTCTGTCGAAACTGTTTCCGGATTATTATTTACGATGATCGTTTCATATCCCAAATCTTTAAATGCCCATACACTATGCACGGAACAATAGTCAAATTCAATCCCCTGCCCAATTCTGATCGGTCCGGAACCGAGTACCATAACTTTCTTTTTCGATTCATCAGTTTCTACTTCGTTTTCTCCATCGAAACAAGAATAATAATATGGTGTCTGAGCAGCAAATTCCGCCGCACAAGTATCTACGATCTTATATGATGCCGTAATACCATACTGTTTTCTAAGAGAATGGATTTTCTCTTCCGTTGTACCGCAAAACCTTGCAATGACACTGTCCGGGAATTCCAGACGCTTTGCTTCTGCCAACAGCTCTTCTGTCAGATCTTTTGCATCACGGAGTGTCTGTTCCATTTCAACTAAAATCGCAATCTTATCCAGGAACCAGAGGTCGATCTTTGTCACTGCGTTAATTTGTTTTAACGGCATTCCTCTACGGATACATTCTGCAATAACATAAATTCTCAGATCATCAACTTTTTCGAGTTCTTTTGCCAGTTCTTCGTCGGAAAAAGTATTATAATGACCATAATCCAGGCTGTCCACATTCTGTTCCAGAGAACGGATCGCTTTCATCAGCGCACCTTCAAAATTCGTACAGATACTCATTACTTCTCCGGTTGCTTTCATCTGTGTTGTCAGAGTTCTCTGTGCCTGAATAAATTTATCAAACGGAAGACGTGGGATTTTTACAACGCAATAATCCAGCATCGGTTCAAAACTTGCATATGTTTTTCCGGTTACCGCATTCAGGATTTCATCAAGATGATATCCAAGAGCAATCTTTGCCGTTACCTTAGCAATTGGATAACCTGTTGCTTTTGACGCCAACGCAGAAGAACGGCTGACACGAGGATTAACCTCAATGACGCAATATTCAAAAGAATCCGGATTTAACGCATACTGAACGTTGCAGCCGCCTTCTACCTTTAATTCAGAAATAATCTTTAATGCAGATGTACGAAGCATCTGATATTCTTTATCTCCCAATGTCTGTGATGGAGCAACAACAATGCTGTCCCCGGTATGAACGCCGACTGGATCCATATTTTCCATATTACATACCGTAATACATGTTCCATTCGCATCACGCATTACTTCATATTCGATTTCCTTCCATCCGGCAATACATCTTTCTACCAACACTTCATTTACGCGGCTTAAACGAAGTCCATTTTCCAAAATAGTAATGAAATCTTCTTCATTATCCGCGATTCCGCCGCCGCTTCCTCCTAATGTGTAAGCAGGTCTTAAAACAACCGGATAACCGATCTTTTCAACAAACTTTAATCCATCTTCAACATTACGGACAACTTCACTCGGTGCGATCGGTTCACCGATCTTCTCCATCGTATCTTTAAATTCCTGACGATCCTCTGCCTTTTTAATTGTCTTAGCAGAAGTACCGATCAAACGGACTCTCTGTTCCTGCAGGAACCCTCTTTCTTCAAGTTCCATTGCAATATTCAGTGCATTCTGTCCACCCAGAGTTGGAAGAACACTATCCGGTTTTTCTTTTAAAATCAGTTTTTCTACGACTTCAACCGTTAACGGCTCAATGTATACTTTATCCGCAATGTTTTTATCCGTCATGATTGTAGCCGGATTTGAATTTACGAGTACAACCTCAATTCCTTCTTCTTTTAAAGAACGGCATGCCTGCGTTCCCGCATAGTCAAATTCTGCTGCCTGGCCAATGACGATCGGACCGGATCCGATAACTAATACTTTTTTAATATCATTATTCTTTGGCATTATTTAGACACCTCCATCATATTCATAAATTCATCAAATAAGAAATTAGAATCTACCGGTCCCGGACATGCTTCCGGATGAAATTGAACGGTTAAAATATTTTTATTCAAATAATGCAAACCTTCTACTGTTTTATCATTTACATTGATAAATGCTACTTCAGCGATATTACGGTCAACACTTCCATCTTTTACTACATACCCGTGATTCTGAGAAGAAATATATACTTTACCGGTTTTCAGATCTTTTACCGGATGATTTCCGCCACGATGACCGTATTTCATCTTTTCTGTATCCCCACCATTAGCAAGTGCCATCAGCTGATGTCCCAGACAGATTGCAAAAATCGGAATATCCGTCTCATATAGTTTTTTCAATTCTTCAATAATGTCTCTGCATTCTTTTGGATCTCCAGGTCCGTTGGATAACATGATTCCATCCGGTTCTGCTGCTATTATAGTTTCTGCTTTTGTGC
>DVKZ01000086.1 GCA_018715775.1 Candidatus Fimousia stercorigallinarum
AAGAAAGGACTTTTTTGCAGCGATCCGATTTTAAAGCAAATTCTTGCTCAAATGGATGCCTTTTTAGAAAATCCGGAAGAAAATCCCCTGATCACATCCTTCGCCGATCATATCGATGATCTGAATTTAAAAAACGAACAGGAACAACTCTACGTCAAGCGAAATAAAAGCCTAATTCTGTATACCTTTCTTCCGGCATACCAGACGCTCAGAAACCATCTTGCCTCTTTAAAGGGTACAGGAAAAAATCCACTCGGATTATGTTATTATGATCAGGGAACAGCCTATTATTCTGCGCTTGCGGCATATGCAACCGGTTCTGATGCCTCTCCTGATGAAATGATCGACATGACGGAACAAAATATCCATTCCCTCTACCGGGAATTAGAGGAAATCTTATATCTGCATCCGGATGCTTACGATCGGTTTCTGGATATCGATCTTACGGACTATATTCCGAATACCGAATCCGCGGTCTTGCAATGGTTAAAAGACGCCCTCCCGTCCGTATTTCCATCACCATCTGATACCGGATACTCGGTCAAATATGTTCCTGACTGTCTGGAAGATTACGTAAGTCCGGCCTTTTACATGATTCCGTCGATTGATTCTTTTCAAAAAAACACCATCTACATCAACAAAAAACAACTTCCATCCCTGAATTCTGCTTACAGCGTACTGGCACACGAAGGCTACCCCGGACATCTCTATCAGACAACATATTTTTATGAACATATGGAGCATCCCGTTTTATCGATGTGCAATTACAACGGCTATGTAGAGGGCTGGGCAGTCTATGCCGAAAATCTGAGCTACGGCCTGATCGACTTTGGAGAAGATTCCTCGATCATTACCCGTCTATATCAGATCAATCATATCTTAAATCTTGCCATTCCAGCCCGCATCGATTTAGGCGTTCATTATGAAGGATGGAATCGTAATAAAACAAATCAATTCTTATCCTCGCTCGGTCTGGAAAAAGAAGAAATCGGGCAGGAGATTTTTGACGCAATTCTTTCTGAACCGGCAAACTATCTTTCTTACTACATTGGCTACCTCGAAATTGATGGTATGAAAAAAAGCTTTGCCCAGAATGCAAAAAAAAGAACGGCGAAAAGCTCCTTTTATGAGCTTTTTCTAAAATCCGGTCCATGTGACTTTAAATTGCTGAAAAAAGCCCTGAACATCCCCTCCTAACGGGCTTCAAACATTGACATGAAGCAAAAAATCAATTATAATATATCGGTAGCTTCTGAACTTTTATCGATATGAAATTTTAGCGATTTCATAATTCAATATATATACACTTATACAGGAGGGATCATTTATGTCAACAAAAGCAAATTATACTCATGATGAAATCGGTGCTGGCAAAACAGGTTTTGCGAAAACACGTTCCATCATTGAGGCAGCATTTTATGGTAATAATGTTGTAAAAGTAACTTCTCTGAAACAAGCATATAGATTAGCAAAGAATTCACCAGGTACGATCGTTACCGATATGCCTGTTTATAAAGGTGAAACATTTGGTCTGGAAAGTGATGCAAAAGTATTATTATTCAACGACGGTTCTGTTACCGGTCGCTGCGCCGCTGCAAGACGTATTGCAAGCACACCCGGTGTTGATACCGACGATCTGGATAAAAAATTAATGGATGCTATCTATGATACCCGTTGGAAAACTTTATATCACGCAGAAGTCATCATTGGCTTAGATCCTGAATTTATGGTAAAAGCTCACCTTCTGATCCCGGAAGGTGAAGAAAATATCTTATATTCCTGGATGTTAAACTTCCAGTATTTCAACGAAGAATATTCCAAAATGTATGAGGAATCCCGCCCAATCGGCAATGAACCTGATATTTATATCTTCTCTGATCCTCAGTGGACACATGAAGAACATCCTCTTGGACTGACTTATTTTAACACAGAGACAAACTGTGCTGCATTATTAGGTATGAAATACTTCGGAGAACATAAAAAAGGTACTCTGACGATCGGCTGGGCAATCGCAAACCGTAACGGATATGCTTCCTGCCACGGCGGACAGAAAGAATATATCTTTGAAGATGGACGTAAATATGTTGCATCCGTATTCGGATTATCCGGTTCCGGTAAATCAACGATCACACATGCACAGCATGATGGAAAATACAACGTTACTGTTTTACACGACGATGCATTTATCATCAATGATGAAACTGCTTCTTCTATTGCAATGGAACCTACTTATTTTGATAAAACATCCGATTATCCAACCGGCTGTCCTGACAATAAATACTTATTAACGGCTCAGAACTGTTCCGCAACAATTGATGCAGACGGCAAGGTCGTTTTAGTAACTGAGGATATCCGTAATGGTAACGGACGTGCGATCAAGTCAAAATTATGGTCTCCGAACCGTGTTGATAAATTAAATGCTCCTGTAAATGGTATTTTCTGGATCATGAAAGATCCAACGATCCCACCGCTTGTAAAATTAAACGGTTCTTCCTTAGCCTCCGTTATGGGAGCTACTTTAGCTACCAAACGTTCTACTGCAGAACGTCTTGCTCCGGGAGTTGACCCTAATAAGTTAGTTGTGGAACCATATGCAAATCCATTCCGTACCTATCCACTGGCTAACGACTATACGAAATTTAAAAAGTTAGTTGAAGAACGTGATGTTGACTGCTATATTTTGAATACCGGAGAATTTATGGGCAAAGACATTAAACCTGATGATACTCTGGGGGTTATTGAAGCTGTTATCGAAGAACGCGCTGAATTCAAACCATTTGGACCAATCTCTAATATCGAAGTATTAGAATGGCCTGGATTTATTCCTGATTTTGATAATCCTGAATATGTCGCTACATTAAAAGCCCGCATGCAGGACCGTGTAAACTTTATTAAAGATAAGAATAAGAGCAAAGGCGGATTTGATAAATTACCGGCTGATGCATTAGAAGCATTAGAAAATATCATGAAGGAATTAGAAGAAGCCTAAATTCCTTTATGAAAATCAATACTTATATAAAATACTGGGGCTGTCGGTTAACCGATTTTTAGCCCCTGACATACAGGGAAGAGGCAATCCCAGAGAATTCGGACTTTTTTAAGAACTGAATTCTCCAGTGGGCTGTCTCTTCCCTTTTATATTCCTTATTTTAGGGCGCAAAACCCCCTTGTCTGGATTTTTGGAAGCGCTCCTTCTGCTAAGCGGTTTTCTGCTTCTTTTTTTCTTTTTCTACAGTAAATATTGGAGTCTGTCTACGGGAGAAAGGAACCTTTTTACTTTTTCTGCCGTAGATATGGGAGTCCCTCTACGGTGGAAATTATACTTTTGGCTTTTTCAACCGTAAATATGGGAGTCCCTCTACGGTGGAAATTATACTTTTGACTTTTTCAACCGTAAATATGGGAGACTCCCATATT
>DVKZ01000087.1 GCA_018715775.1 Candidatus Fimousia stercorigallinarum
CTTTCGTCGCTTCGAATGGAAGAAATACCAACACCAAGCGCCATAATAAATGGTACGGTCATCGGTCCTGTCGTCACTCCGCCGGCATCAAATGCAACGGCGATAAAAGAATCCGGTGCAAGAAACGCTAAAAGAAACACGATCGCATAAAGTACGATCAACATATGCGCCAGAGTAATATTATAAAGCATACGCAAAAGCGACGCCACAAGGAATACCCCCACACCAAATGCCACCGAAAGGATTAAAACCATATTCGGTACTGCCGGTACCTGCTCAGCTAAAACCTGAAGATCCGGTTCGGATATGGTTACAATAAACCCGAGAACAAATGTCAGCAGAACCATCAACCACAGTTTTCTCGTCTGCGTCATACAGGTTCCTACATTCTCGCCAATCGGAGTCATCGACATCTCAACCCCGAGGGTAAAAAACATCAGCCCCAAAACAAGAAGTACTGCTCCTAGAAGAAATGCCAGAAGGATTCCCGGCTCTAGCGGAGCAATCGTAAAACACAAAAGCAAAACGATCGCCAGTATCGGCAATACCGCTTTTAATGTCTCATTCAATTTTTCCAAAAGTTTTTCTTTTAATTTTGTTGTTCTGAAATTCACTCAACACCTGCCTTTCTTATCAGTCAAAATTTCAAGTTTTTCGGCATTCTTTTGATCACTTCTGATGCAAGTAATCCGACCGCAATTCCTGCGATGGTTCCGGAAACGAGCAATACCGGAAAATAGTACGCCAACCGTCCCGTCTCAAGCACCAGAATCGCAACAATTAATTGTCCGATATTATGACTGACACCTCCTGCCACACTGATTCCGACCGGACTGAATCCGCCCCACTTTTTCAGCAGCGCCATCACGGTCAGGCTCAGCATTCCGCCTGCCAGACTGTACAGGATCATCATCAAATTGCCAAACATAAATCCGGATAATACGATTCTTGCAAGCGAAACCGCAAACGTTTCCCGCAAACTTACCATATATAATAATACCATGATCACACCGTTTGCAAGGCCAATCTTTACACCCGGAATTCCGACATGAATCGGTATCAGCGTTTCAATATAGGAGACTACCAATGCTAATGCTAAAAATAAACCTCCATATGCTGCTTTTCTTGTCATATCTTCACCAATTCCTTCTATATTATAGTATACGGATTTATTATAGCAAAAAAACAACAACCTTGCATTAACTAAAAAAAGAAGGAAAAACAAAACTGTTTTTCCTTCTTTTTTCATATTAATACAAATACCTTTCCATTCTAATCGTCCGATTAACTTGTATATAATCCAATAGAGAATACATATGCAATTAATACCGCAACCGGTCCTGTGATCAGACGGGAGTATAATACTGCCGGAACACCATAGGAAATTGTATCCGAATCTGCTTCTCCCAGTGATAATCCTACCGGAACAAAGTCACATCCTACCTGAGCATCAATTGCAAATAAAGCCGGTAAAGCATATCTGCAAGGAATAGCACCTGCACCGATCTGATCGCCTAATAACACACCGACCATCTGAGCAATAACCGCTCCAGGTCCTAATACCGGCGAAAGAACTGGAATTGCACAGATGATCGAGATGATCAGCATACCTGGTAATGTAGAACACAAAGGAGAAATTGTTTTGGCGATTACATTACCTGCTCCAGATGCGGAGATAATACCAAGTAATGTAGCAGTAAACGCCATAAACGGCAAAATAGTTTGAATTACCAGATTAATGGAATCACGACCTGCTGCAAAAAATTTATTTACGATCTTACCAATGGCAATTCCAATTCTCGTAACAATATTTTCACTCTGAGCAGCTTCTTCTTTGGCAGCTTCTTTTTTAGCCATATATTCATCTTTGTCAATTTTTTCAACTTTTTTTACCGGACTTGGGGCACTTCCATCAGCCAATACAACATCATCTACCGTAACACCAGATACATAAATATCAGGTGTGATGAACATTGCCAAAGGTCCTACCGCTCCTACCGGATTTAAATTAACAGTAAAAATACCTTTTTTCGGATAAACACCGCATCGTGCTGTTCCGCCACAGTCTACAACCGCAACCATAACTTCTTCATCCGGTACATTATTTTTATATCCGTCGATTGCTTCTCCTCCCGATAATTCTGCAATCTTTTCTGCTACCGGATGGATACCGCCGCCTGCAGTTACGCATAATACTTTATAACATGTTTCTGTCGGCTCTACAGTTAAAGGACCGCCCCAGCCGCCATTTCCGGGATTTAATGTAATTGCTCTGAAACTCATTCTGTCACCCTCCTTACTAATTGTTTCTCGTTAAAACAGCGTAAATTCTTTCCGTAACCAGACCACGGATCAACATTACGATCAGACCTACGATAAAGTAACGAATCGCCAAATCTCCGAGTTCATATCCCTGTGTCTGAACACCGGTTGCAATTCCCATGTATACGAACAACTCTCCTGCATTCGCATGTGGGAATAAACCTGTTACCGGATGTACAAAGGATACTGTGGCATCATAGTAAGCTGGTTTGTATTTTTCTTCTACAAAACGTCCGAAAGAATAACACATAGGGTTAGCCAGACAAATGACAGCTAATACCGGCAAAACAATGTAACGGGCAAGAAAGTTTCCGGTAATCTTCGAACAGAAATTCTCCACCCGATCTTCACCGATCAGCTTAATTACAGAGTTTACAGCGGTCATCAGGCAGATAACCTGCGGAATGATACCTGTCACCCAGCTTGTAAACTGTTCTCCGCCTGCACTAAACAGGCCAATGAATCCGTTTGCGAAAGTAGAAATTGCATCCATCTCTACCCCTCCTTTCAAAAAAATATAACTTGTTTCTTTCTATGTAATAAGTGCGCCGTCATTAGAAATGTCCTTGGGCCCTGACTGTTCTAATGCATATGTCACTTTTTACATCAACTCTTACAATGCGTCGATATCAAAATCTCCATCTAATTCTGCATCTTCCCGCGCATTTACTTCTGCTGCTAATGCCTCTTCCGCTTCATGTTCGAATCGCATTTCAATTGCTTCCAACGCACGAATATATCCCTGATAATAATCCTGTTCCTTTTTCGTCATGCTTCGAAGTTCGCTCAAATAATCATATATCGTCTCTCCCTCCTGAAGCGGACGTCCCTTGATGATCTCCTTCAGCGGTTTAAATCTGGCAAACAGCGTAATCCCTTCCATGATCTGTCCACCGGTGATCAGGCCTTGCCGATCACATCCAATGATCACAATGTTCCCTTTTATGATTCCAAATTTCGCTTTTTTCTGTCCGACACCGATTGTTCCCAGACTTCTGCTCTCTCTCAACGCTCTCTGGTAAGCACGGATCTGAAAAACAGAAAAAAAAGACTGTAATAAGTAAATTAAAAACAGTGCAATAAACAATCGCAACACTGCATTCATATAATTTCCGCCTTTCATTTTTTTGGCATTTTTAATAAAAATCTTTCATAAAAATCCCTTTTTTTGTTCAATGTATTTATATTTTACATAAACTTAACTCAAAATGTCAACCTTTCATCCTTGAACATTTGTATAAGTACCTTTTCCCGTACATTTATTTATCTTTTTGTATTTGTTAATTTTTTGTTTTAGTTATCTTGCTTTAAATCATTATATTTTTCTAATAAATCAACATATTTTTCCAACAATTCGACATACTTCTGATGGTAATCAATCTCGTTTTTTTGTTTGATTTCTTCTGTTTTTTCCATCTTTCGTGATTCCAGGATCTTCTGTTCCTCTTCAAAAGAATCCCCCTTTTGCGACGCCTGATACTGTTCCATCAAATCCTGCGTTGTCGGCTTATCCGAAGTTTTTTTTGCCTCATAATATGCATTTGTCAGATCCGTCATATCCGGCTTTCGTGCCGGGAAGTTTTCTTCCCAGATTCCCTTCATTCCCTTTTCCACACGCTGAGCAACCGTTGGACGTATTTCCTTTTCCGGCTTCATAATACAAATGATCTTGTATATTTCCGGCTTCTTTTTTGCATAAAGAAGCAATCCGATTGAAATAACCGCAGCTGTCAGCAGTGCACAGGATATCTGGATCCAGCAATACCGGAGATCCCGATCCGTTTCTACAAAATAGCTATATGCAATTAATGCCGCCCCTGCAAGCAAAAGCATCCCGATCAACATCTTCCAGCCCATAACAGCGGATCCCTTTACCTTTTCAATCTCCTCCATCGTCCATTCCGTATGAGTTCTGCTATGACGCATTCCTTCTCTCCCAATGATAATTCCGATCGCAGCCACGTAAATGACAGCTGCAGCAATAATACCCCACATAAGATCATTCTCCTGCCTTTCCTATCTGATATAGACAAAAAGGGACATGGCAAAGCGCCATGCCCCTTTTAATCTTCTTATTCATTAAAATCTTATATACGAATTAGTATATTTCAATTTTTGTACCCGGCTGTAAATCATCCACCAGAAGCGGTTCGCCGTCTGTCTCTAACATAATACATCCAGGTCTTTCTGCTTCAGGACCACCTTTGAAGTCGATCGTAGCATGTCCAAGACCTCTTAAAGTTGCATTTGCTTCAGAACCTACAGCAGAAACTGTAAAAGCTTTTTTGCCGATCACAAAAGTATCACCAACTTCAATATCTGCCACTAATTCTGTCTTTGTATGTAATACACATAACTCTGCTAATGCAGGTGGTGCATCATCATTAAATAAGATAATGAAGTTCGTAGATGGATCTCCTAAAAATGCAAATGCATCTGGTCCATGACCTGTGATAGTTGTATTAAATTTCATTGCGTTCTCCTTTCATTCTAGCCAATATCCCTATTGCTATTCTACCGTCTTACCGTAACCCTTGTCAATATTTTTTGTGCATTTTTAATAAAAACATTCACAGCACTCCGATCATTTGCTACCATTTTTTATGCAAATGGCAACAGGACGCAGATATTCGATTATTTGAGGGGTATTTTATACCTGTTTTGTTTCGAAAATTTCATAATAGTGCTTCAGACAGGACTGAGTACCCTCTTTGACAGCAGCCAGAAGGGATAAATAATCTTTCGGTTCTGCTTTTGCTACCGAATCCATTGCAGCCAGATAAAGATCTGTATAAATATTTACTTTGGAAATTCCTTCTTTTGCACAGCGATTCAGATTATCATCTCCGGATCCGGATCCGCCATGAAGAACTAACGGAACATTTGTTGCGGCATGGATCGCATGCAGCGAGTCAAAACTGATTTCCGGAATTGCTTTTGCCTTATATACGCCGTGAGCGGTTCCGATCGAAATAGCAAGCGAATCACATCCTGATTCTTCCGCAAATCGTTTCGCTTCTTCCGGCTGTGTATATAATGCCTCTGTATCATTCGTATCAAAGTTACTTGCTACATGTCCGATCTCTGCCTCTACGGATACATCTTTCGCTTTTGCATATTCCACGACTTCCTTTGTTATCGCTACATTTTCTTCAAAACTCTTCATCGATGCGTCGATCATAACAGAAGTAAATCCCAGATCGATCGCTTTTTTGCACGTTTCTATACTCATACCATGATCCAAATGCAGAACGACAGGCACCGATGCTTCTTCTGCATATTTTCTTCCGATCAAAGCAACATCTTCCAGTGACATATTCGGACCAAGATGTCCTTCGGCAACGCCGATGATCAATGGCAGTCCTAATTCTTCGGCAACGCCGACATGTGCTTTAATGCTTTCCATATCCAAAACATTGGCAGACGGAATTGCATAATGTCCTTCCTGTGCTTTTTTAAATAACGCTTTTGAATTTACTAACATCGAAATACCTCCTGATTATTCTCCAATGACAATGACTTTGCACTTACGTGGGCGCGGACGGGTACGGTCAAAATCTACGAAATAAACATATCCGGTAGAGCCGACTCCCAGTTTTCCTTCATCCACTTCTAATGTTACGCTGGAACCTAAAATTGTCGATTTAATATGTGCATCACAGTTTAATAATGCCGTGCGGTCTCCTCCCGGAAGGTAGTCTGCTGCATTCGGCCAAGATTCTACATCCTGAAAATGCGCTTCTCCCGGATACAGATATCCGCCTGCCGGCGGCATTTCTGTCTGATTTGGAACAATCTTCTGCAGGCATTTATCTAAATCGATCTGAAGAAATTCGGTTCCGTCTTCAATTGTATCATGTACAAACTCCTCGAAAAACGTGGAGCATGTCGTATGCGGAGAAATAACCGTAACGATTCCGTTCTTGATGTTGCTGTTTGCGATTGCTTCTTTTACCTGGGGGGTGATATTAATAAAAGTTGGCGTGGTACCATGTGATTGTAATTGTATTGTTTCTTTATATACAGCCATTTTCGTCTCCTTGATCAAACTATCGATTATGCGCGTTCTTTATATGCTTTTACAATTGCTTCTGCCATTTCTCTGACACGTACTGCCGGAGAAGGAGCATTTAAGATTCCTGATGTAGCTCCTGTTCCATCCGCACCCAGTTTTACGACATTATAACAATCTTCTGCCGTACTCACACCGGAAGCGATCATAACTAGAACATTCGGATTTACTTCATTCAGCGCTTTTACGGTTTCCGTTGTATAAGAATCTTCCGCCACCTGACCGGTTCCGATCAGATCCGTCGGTTCTGCCAGCACGATATCCGCATCCATGCAGGCTGCTGCTTTTGCTTCTACTGTAGAATCTGCACATACAACAGTGATCATATCTAATTCTTTTGCCCGTTTGATCGTTGCATAAAGTTCAGCAAGTGTTTTCTGATTTTCAGCATGATTTAAAAATACGGCTTCTGCACCAGCTTCTTTTAAAGACTCAGGAAGCACATGTCCCATACCGCGTCCCGGCGTCAGCGGATCCATCGACTGCGCGCACACGATCACGTGTTCTGTATTTTCTTTGATCAATCGGATATCTGCATAAGGACATGTAAAATAAATCTGAAGACCGGTATCTGCCGCAACCTGATCAGCCGCTTTCGCAAGTTCCAAACTTGCATTTCCATACAAATAAGATTTCGGATTCACAATTAAAAATGGTGTTTCTGCTTTTGCCATTATTCTTTTCCTTTCTCTATGACACTACTTTTCGTTAACATTCTCCAATAAAAAAGCATTGTTGTACGAATCATTCAGATTACTTATCATTTGATAAATCAATCAATACAAGTACGCCGCTGCAGGATGGCGTACTTGTATATCGTTCTTTATTCAATCATTATAATAAATTTGTTTTACCGTAGATTTTATCCTGTTCCTGACGTAATTTATATACATATGTGCTTGTGTCAAGCTGGATATCGTCTAATGTGATCAGCTGACCTTTCTTAACGTCTCTCTTCATAACTGCTTTGTCTGTTACTAAGCCGTATGGTACGTATTTATTTTCATCAGAAACAGCAGCTTCACAGATAGAACCGTGTGTTGTGTATCCGCCCATACCGTCGATCGTCTGACCTGCTTTTAAGTCGATCTTTGCACGTGTGATACATTCTGCAACTAAACCATCGATCGGTACACACTGAGGTTCTTTGTCAATAACTAATTTTGCAACTGTTAATGGTGTTTCCAGATTGCATAAGTGATATGGACGATATAATGTCCAAAGAGGTCCAGGACCCATGCTGTGGTATCCCATCTGGTATGCGATTTCTTCATTTGGTGTAGAAACCGTTACAAATACGCCAGGTGCGATTCCGTTAACATATTCAACAACGCCATGTTTGTTTAAAATACCGCCGTCTTTTTTCAGTTTGAAGACTTCATTTAATTCTTTAACGCCTTCTGTTCCAGGAGCTACTTTTGGACCATGTCCGCCGATCACATCAGGAACTAATCCTGTGTAGTTACACATAGCTGTCATTTCAACCATTGTCTTTGTACCATCTTTAAATGCACAAAGCATACGTGGGGACATTTTTCTTCTTGTAGCTTCTTCTAATACGGTATCAGGGTTGCATTCATAATCAATTTTGTTGTTTTTACCTTTACCCATAACTTCAACTGTCATGCCCATAGCTTTTGCAAAGCAGTACAGTTCCATAACAGCACCAGGTTCATCACCGGCAGAACCAGTGTAGATAACACCTTTGCTTGCTGCATATCTCTTTAAGTAAGGTCCAATAACAACGTCTGTTTCAACGTTCATCATTACGACGTCTTTACCGTTGTCCATAGCTTCGATAGAAAGTTTTGCTCCAACATCAGGATGACCTGTAACATCAACTAATACCTGAATGGCATCTGCGCTTGTTGCGATGGATGTATTTGTCGTAGCGACGAATTTACCTGCTTCCAGTGCTGCATTTGCTTCTTCAACAGTTTCTACACAAGCGATCATTTCGTCTGTAATACCTGCATATTGGAATGCATGTACTGCTAATTCTAATTTAAGATCGGCTACTACTGCTGCCTTAATACCTTTCATCAGGCACATTTCTGTTACCATTCCTCGTCCCATCTGACCGGCACCAACGATACCTGTCATGATGATCTTGCCTTCCTGTTCTCTTTTGATTAATTTTTGATCCATATTCAGCATGTTTAAGTTCCTCCTTACTTATCAACACTACACAACTCTATGTTCAAGAACCGGCTAATCTTTAAGGTCCAAGAGATCCACCCGTTCTTTCACAACGATTTACTGAAGCATCTTCTGGGCACAGTCTACATCTGTGATCAGAATATTGATAAACTGTGCTCTGATCGCACCCTTGATCGCATCTGCTTTTGCAGCACCACCGCCGATGCCAATGCGGTTCTCCACTTTTTTCAATTCCTTGATTGGAATACTTGCGACCTTATCATTAAACTCCCGGAATGGTTCCGTATTGCCTTCTCGGTTAAAATACCGGAGTGCAATATCCCCAACAGCTCCATGTTCTACAAATTTTTCCAGCTGTTCTTCTTTGATATATCCTGCAGAAACCATAGTAGAGTTTCTGTCAGGAATTCCGATTCCCATAATGACACTATTGAGTTTTTTAAAATAGTCATATATATAGTTCACAGATTCTTCCTGAAGAAATCCTTTCATAACTTCTTCATTCCGAAATACTGCCGGTGCTAAAAATTGTACATAGCGTCCGCCAAACTTCTGTGCGAAATTCGCTGCGATCTGATTTGCTTGTACATTGACCTTTCCGACTTTCATCTGGCTGATACCGCCAAACATCGGAACAAATAAAAACTGCTTGTCATATTCATATTTCTTTTTCACATTCGCCACATGATACAGAGTACTTCCCATTGCTACTCCAATCGTATCCCCATCTTTAAACAGATGTGAGAAATAGTCGAAACTTGCCTCACTCAGTCTCTGAACTCTGTCCTCCTCTGTATCCAGAGGCTGATTATCAACGATGATCACCTCTTTCAGGCCGTATTTCCTTTCCAGATCTTTTTCGAGTTTTCCATAATCAAAATCGATCGGATTGATCACTTCAATCCGGACAATGCCGCGTTCGCGGCCAATCTTTAACATTCTGGAAACCGTTGCTCTGGATAGTCCCAGGGAATCGCAAATGTCTTGTTGGGTCATTTCATCTGTATAATATAAATCACAACATTTATATACCAGCCTCAAATCATCAACTATCTTTTTCATTTCCGTCTCCTGTTCATATAATGCAGTTTCATTGAATCTGTAAGTTTTCCTTACAATCTCATAATAGCAACCTATTTATTTAATGTCAACAATTATGATTGAACATATGTATAAGTGCGTTTTTAAAATTTTTTATTTATGCATTTGTTCTTTTAGTTAAGAAAATATGTGTCAATATGTTGTTTTTTTAACAATTAATTGAGCGTCCTCCATCAATAACATAGTTTCCTCCCGTCATCCAGCTTCCTTTTGTAATCAAAAAACAGATCAGATCCGCAACATCTTCGGCCGTTCCGATTCCCATCGGATAGGCTTCCACAGCGGTTTCCAGAAAGGTTTCGTACTCTTTATCCGACATCATATGATTATGGATCTGAAATCCCGTCGTAAAAATACCCGGATTGACCGAATTGACTCGTATATAATATTTTGACATTTCTTTGGCAAGCGATTTTGTCATCATATCCAAAGCAGCTTTGCTTGCAGAATAAGCCAGACAGTCTCCCGTGATTTTCGAAGCAATCGATGAGACATTGATCACACATGCCGATTCTGCCCGTTTCAAAAGCCACAGCATCTTCTTAATGATCAGAAACGGTACATGTACATTAACCTGGAAGACCCGTTTCCATGCCTCCGGAGAAATATCTTCAATCCCTCCGCCTTCTATGATTCCGACATTGTTGATCACAACATTAACAAAACCATATTCATTGAACAAATGCTGATATATATTTTCAATCGTCTGTTCATCCGTAATATCACCTTGGATAAAAAAGACTTTGTCAGAATTTAATTGCTCTTGTGCTTCCCGGATCTTTTTCTTATCCCTGGAAACAGAAACGACATCATAATCCAACTGCACAAGCTTCTTTACGACACAAAGGCCGAGACCGCTTGTCCCTCCTGTTATAAAGGCAACTTTTTTCATTACAAATCACACCCCATTCATCACATCCATAGAAAACTCTCTTGTTTTCCATAAATATTATACATGATTCTATATAGATTGAAAACCGTCATTGTAATATTTCACAAGAGCATGAACCATTTTATACATTTTTTCGTACATTTATACTCGCATTTGATGCTATAATAGCAAGTAACACGAGGTAAAACGAAAGGAAGAAGTTATGTATCATTATCATTTTCATCAATGGCTTTCCTTTTTTTATTTTTATTGTCTGTTCGGATGGTGTTTCGAATCAACCGTTGTGTCTGCGAAAAACAAACGTTTTATCAATCGCGGCTTTATGACGGGTCCCTGGCTTCCTCTATACGGAACCGGCGCGATCTGTGTTTTGTTCGTCACACTTCCATTTCAGCAAAATCCGGCGCTCGTCTATGTGATCGGTGCATTTTTTGCTACTCTCCTGGAATATATCGTAGGTACTCTTATGCTAAAGATCTTCAAGGTACGTTATTGGGATTACAGCTATCGAAAGATCCAGCTGCATGGGCATATCTGTTTGTCCTCTACGATTGCATGGGGATTTTTAAGTATATTGATGGTCTATGTCGTACACGACCGCGTAGCCCATCTGATCCTGGGATTAAACAATGATCTTGTATCAATGCTTACGTTTTCTATTACCGCGCTCATGGCGTTTGATTTCGCAAACTCACTGCGCCGTGCACTGAATATGCGTGCACTGATCATTCAGGCAGAAAACCTGAAGAGAAATCTGAAAAAACGTGTGGAATTCCAGAAAGAACTCCTTCGTTCTTCTGCTGAAGAACAACTTGCTTTGATCAAAGCCCTCACGGATTCCAGCGTCGAATACTACAGTGATCAGATTCGGGAAAAGATGGACGAATTCCAAACAGCACTATGGGAGCAGAAATATGATAAAGCGGAATTGATCGCCCAGTTTGAATGGATGATCGAAAGGGAAATTTCAGAAATGAAAAAACGCAAAGATAAGATCTTGAAGAAGATCCAGGCGCCTGCTTTTTATGCAATGCGCCATAATCCTGGATTTCAGGCACCTTCTTTAAAGAAAGAATTTGCAAAGTACAAAAATATGCTCCGTAAATCCGATAAAAATGAGAAATAGCCATAAAAGATTCCGGGGATATGCACAGCTGACATATTCCCGGAATTTCTGTGTTTTTACGATCATTTAATTTTTACACCAGCAGTCGCTCTGTCCCGTAGTATCGCCGCTTGCCGGACCCTTAAACCGCGCTTCGCCTTTCTGGGTCATTCGCAATTCATGATTTTTAATGCTTACTCTCGTTCCCGGAGCAATGGATGCCGTAATAAACGCATTACTTCCGATCACAGCTCCTTCCCCGATCACCGTTTCTCCACCCAGAATTGAAGCCCCGGAATAGATCGTGACATTATCTTCGATTTTCGGATGACGTTTTGTGCCATGGAGACTCTGTCCGCCGCGTGTCGAAAGCGCACCGAGCGTCACGCCCTGGTATACTTTGACATTATTTCCAATCTCGGTGGTTTCACCAACAACAATACCCGTTCCATGATCGATAAAAAAGTATTTTCCGATCGTTGCACCCGGATGAATATCGATCCCCGTTTCACTATGCGCATATTCGGTCATAATTCTCGGGATCAGCGGAACTTCCATCCGGAACAATTCATGCGCCAGACGGTTGACCGTGATCGCAAGCAATCCCGGATAAGACAGGATGATCTCTTCTTCATAATAAGCAGCCGGATCTCCGTCAAATGCAGCCTGGAGATCTGTTTCGATGTACTCACGGATACTCGAGATTTTTTTAAAAAATGCGATCGCGATCTGCTCCGCCGCCTCGCTTCTTTCCTCTTCCGATACATTTTTATATTTTTTCGAGTAGCGCAATGCGAGCATGATCTGTTTATTCAGATTATACATCACATCTTCGATCAGAAGAGACAGATGGTGCTCTACATTATAGACACGATACGATTTATTTCTGGAATACCCCGGATAAACGATCTTGATCAATTTATGCACGATATCTATGATCACTTCCTTGTCCGGTTGCCCAAACGGTTCGATCTTATCGATCGCCCGTCCATTTTCATAATCAGCAAGGATATCTTTTACGATTCCCTTGATTTCCGTTTCAATGGCTTTTTTCATACGGTCATTCTCCTTCCTCTTGCTTCTCACAAGCGAAAAGAACCCCCTTCTTATCCAGAAAGAGGGCCTTTTTTATCTTTTGTTATTCATTCTGATATTTTTCAATATGTTTTTTGATCAGTTCTTCATCGTCAAAATAGTTGATCCGCATCGCGTCCTTGACTTCGCTCAGCGTCTGCGCCGCCACGGCACGCGCTTTCTCGCTTCCCTGTTTTAAGACATCATATACATAGGCGATATCTTTTTCATATTCTTTTCTTCTTGCACGGATCGGGGCAAGTTCTTCGTTCAACACTGCATTCAGGAAACGTTTTACTTTAACATCTCCAAGTCCGCCACGCTGATAATGCGCTTTTAGTTCATCCAGATTTGCATAATCCGGCAGATATTCCGCAAAATATTCATCTTTGCAGAATGCATCCAGATACGTAAATACAGTATTGCCTTCGATCTGACCCGGATCCTGTACACGGATATGGTTCGGATCCGTATACATGCTCATGACCTTTTTCTGAACAGATGTTTCATCTTCAGAAAGATAAATACAGTTTCCGAGAGATTTGCTCATCTTTGCCTTTCCATCTGTTCCCGGAAGCCTCATACAGGCATCATTATCCGGAAGCAGAATCTCCGGCTCTACGAGAGTCTCTCCATACGTCTGATTGAATTTCCGAACGATCTCTCTCGTCTGTTCTACCATCGGCATCTGATCTTCTCCGGCGGGAACCGTGGTTGCCTTAAATGCCGTAATGTCTGCTGCCTGACTGATCGGATACGTAAAGAATCCAACCGGAATGCTCGTCTCAAAGTTTCTCATCTGAATCTCTGTCTTAACAGTTGGATTTCTCTGCAGGCGGGAAACAGTTACGAGATTAGAATAATAAAACGTCAGTTCCGTCAATTCCTGAACATAGGACTGGATAAAGAGAACGGACTTCGCCGGATCCAATCCTACAGACAGATAATCCAATGCCACTTCTATAATATTTTCACGTACCTTATCCGGATTATCCGCGTTATCAGTCAGCGCCTGCGCATCTGCGATCATAATATAAATATCGTCAAATTCTCCTGAATTCTGTAACTCTACTCTTCTTCTCAGGGATCCCACATAATGTCCGACATGCAGACGACCGGTCGGCCGATCCCC
This sequence comes from Candidatus Fimousia stercorigallinarum, assembly GCA_018715775.1. Classification (GTDB taxonomy): domain Bacteria; phylum Bacillota; class Clostridia; order Lachnospirales; family Lachnospiraceae; genus Fimousia; species Fimousia stercorigallinarum. The sequence goes on from DVKZ01000087.1 coordinate 13,859, forward strand.
TGTTAAAATAATCTTTTTCATAAAGCTGATATCTCCTATTGATTAATATGTGTTTTTATTGTAACATAAAACAGCGCCTTTGGAAACTATCCAAAAGCGCTGTTTTCTCTGACTCTATTTTTACTGATCTTCTCCAAATTCTGCTTTATATGCTGCAACCAATTTTTCCGGCCAGTCAGATGTCGGTTCTAACAATCCGGTAAAGAAACGCAGTGTCTTCGGTTCATGCACAAAATGTATTCCGCCGATCAGTTCGCGGTGATCGTATACCCATTTCACGCGGTCGATGACATATTCCGTCTGGGATAATGTAAAGACGCGACGTGGAAATGCCAGACGAACGAGCTCCATAGAAGAAAGCCGTTCGCTTCCGTCCGGATTGCGTTCTTCTGATAACGTACCACGCTCCATGCCTCTGATGCCGCCACACAGATAAAGTGCACATACAAGAGCACCTGCCGGATATTCTTCTTGCGGAATATGCGAACAGATGTCCATGGCGTCCAGATGCGCGCCAAGGCCTCCACCCGGAGTGATCATCGGAACACCGTAAGCATCCAGCTGTTTCACACAGTAGTCAATAAACTGAGGTCCCTGGGAAATGACATCCATCTCCATTGATTCATCAAACCCGACAATCATCGCTTCCATCTCTTTTACGGACATACCGCCGTATGTTAAAAATCCTTCAAACATCGGGATCAAGTCTTCCATTGAATGATATAATTCCTCATCACGCAGCAAGATTGCTCCGCCACGGGCAAATCCGAACTTTCTGGCTGAAAAATAAACGATGTCAAACAAATCGGCGATCATTCTCGTGATCTCGCGAATGGATTTTTCCTTCATGGATTCTTCCCTGATCTTAATAAAGTACAAGTTGTCCTGAAGTAAAGAAGCATCCATAACGGTCAGAATTCCATACTTTTTAGCAATATCGGTGACTGCTTTCATATTCTCATACGAAATCGGCTGCCCGCCGATCAGGTTTGTTCCGGCTTCCACCCGGATAAACGCTACATTCTCAGGAGTCTCTTTCTGAATACATGCTTCCAACTTTTCCAGATCAATATTCCCTTTAAATGGAAGCGTACTTTTCGATACCAGCCCTTCATCCTTTACCAGTTCTTCTACATGGCCGCCAAGACGGGTAATATGTGCTTTTGTTGTTGTAAAATGATAATTCATGATGACACACTTGCCCTCTTCCACGAATCTTGTTGCCAATATGTTCTCACAGGCGCGTCCCTGATGGGCAGGAAGGCAGTATTTCATGCCGAAAATCTCCTCTAATTTGGCCTGCATGCGGTAAAAAGTTTCGCTTCCTGCATAAGCATCATCGGCTCTGAGTGTTGCGGACTGCATAAGATCGCTCATCGCATTAACACCGGAATCTGTTAACATATCCATAAAAATATCTCCATTATGGAGCTGGAACGTATTGAAACCGGCATCGTACATTTTCTTCAGCCGTTCATCCGCCGGAAGCAGGTTTAACTGCTGTACGATCTTCACTTTATGCATCTCCATTGGTATCGGTTCATGTTTGTAAAATTTAATTGCTGGCATTTATCTTTTCCTCCTGTTTTGCATTTGTTTCTTTTTCATTTATAAGATATAATAGAAACTGTAGACTTTATTCATTTAAACCCGTATCGCTTTAACGCGTTAAAGCGACAATATAATAATATAATATTTGTCAAAAAAAGTCTAATAATTAAATATAATAAATTATTAAGTAAAACTTATATATCAACACCATAAGGAAAAGAGGAACCGTCAGTGGATATCAGACAAATTTCATATATTTTAACAATTGCAAAAATGGGAAATATGACAAAAGCCGCTCAAAATCTCCATGTCTCCCAATCTGCCTTAAGCCAGGCATACAAAGGAGTGGAAAAAGAACTTGGATTAAAGCTCTTCCAAAAAGAAGGACGAAACATCGTATTGACTGAAGACGGGAAATTTTTCTGTAAACACGGAGAACCGCTGGTACAGAAAATGAACCGTTTTATGCGTGACATCGAAAAGCGAAAAGAAGAATCCTCGCGTACGATCCGCTACTTTACGGATGTTGTTGACAATTCGGATGAAACGATGATTCAGTTTCAGCACTATTTTCCTGAAATTGAATTTCAGCGTTATTACGGAACAACTTCCGATGCTATCCAGGCTCTTTTACGAGGTGAGATTGATCTGTCTCTGAGCCTGCGTGCCATTTCACACCAGGATCTGATATCAGAAAAACTGATTGATGAGCCGGTTGTGATTCTGGTCCATCCAAATCATCCCTTTGCCCGCCGATCCTCTTTGTATATTAAAGAACTGGACGGTGAAATCCTTATTATTTATCAAAATGCCGGAAGTTTAAAAGAACTGTTTTTAGAATTTTTCAAGCTGGGAAACGCATCTGCTTCCAAAGTGATGGAAGTTTATGATCCTTTTATACAGATTCAAAATGAACGGGGCATTATCTTTATGCCGGAAAGTACTTATGTGAATTTTAAGAAAAGAAATATGCTTGGGAATCTGACCGGCATCCATGTTGCAGATAAATTCTGCCGAAGACGCGTTTATCTTACCTTCAAAAAAAACAGAGACAAGAATGCTCTGTTTTCAGGATATTTTCATTATTTAAGATCCTATCATAAGATCAGTCAGGAAGAAGCATGTCTTCCTGACCTCGACCGATTTTATGTAAACGGCCCTTATTGCCTGGAAAAAACCGATGGTTCCCGTCAGGCTCCTTGAAGTTCTTTGACTACACGAAGGAGATCTTCTGCACTTCTTACTTCACGGTCAGCCCTTATCGCTCCTTCCGGCATCTGTCGGCGGCGATGATTAAACCAGATCACATGCCATCCGGCATTTTGGGCGCCTGTTACATCCACTTCAAAGGTATCTCCGATAAACCATGTCTTCTCCGGATCCAGCTGCAGTGCTTCCTGCACAGCGAAAAATGCTCTTTGATCCGGTTTTGTATATCCGATATCTTCTGAAATAAAGATCCTGTCTTCTTCAAACCATCTGGTCAGCTGCAACACGCCGATCTTTTTCCCCTGATTGACATGCTTTCCATTCGTGAGCGCTGCGATCGGAACATCATTCTCCCGGCAGTTCTCCAGAATATTCTGTATGGCTTTTGGAACATGGATGTGTTTCTGATAATAGCGGTAACGTTGTTCAAACAGCGTTACCTGCTCCTGTGACACATGAATGCCGACGTCCGCATACGTCTTTCTGATCCGATATGCGAATTCCTCCTCAGCGGAAAGCATCCCTTTTTCATGCATATAAAAGGCCTCATCGCTGTAAATGCGGGACGCCATAAAAAGCGATTCACAATCCGCATCCGTCTGTCCTGCAAACAGTTCTTCATGCGCCTTTTCAAATGGTTCCATTAAATTATAAAGTGTATCATCAATATCAAATACTATATTCATTTGCTGCTTCCCCTTCTATTACTGTCTGATCTTTCCGATCAGCGTAAAGACTAAAAATACGATCAGATTGGCACAGACAACGCTTGCACCGGACGGAGTTCCATAAACATAAGAGAAGATCATTCCGGTGAAAAAGCACCCGACTGATAAAACAGCCGAACTGATCACAACCGATTTAAATTTTTTAAAAATCTGCATCGACGTCAGAGCCGGAAAAATGATCAGACTCGAGATCAGCATAGCTCCCATCATGCGCATGCCGAGTACAATCGTGATCGCCGTTAAAAACGCGATGATCATGTTATACGACTGCACTTTTGTACCAGTTGCCTTCGCAAAGGTTTCATCAAATGTGATCGCAAAAATACGGTTATAAAAGATAATAAACAGCACGAGCACCGCAATACAGAGAACAATGCTAAGGCGTGCATCCTCCTTGCTGACAGAAAGAATGCTCCCGAACATGTAATTATAAACCTCCATATTCATTCCGGTCGTGATCGAGATCGCCATCACACCGATCGCAAGCGCTCCGCTGGAAATCAGTGCAATCGCGGAATCTCCCTTGATCTTGGCATTCTCACTCAGCTGTAGCAGTAAAAATGCTGCTGCAACTACAACCGGTATTGTTAACTTTAATGGAGCTACACCAAGCGCAGTTGCCACGGCAAGCGTGCCGAAACCAACGTGGGATAACCCGTCACCGATCATCGAATAGCGTTTTAATACGAGGCTGACACCGAGCAGCGCCGCACACAGAGACACGAGAAATCCTACCAGAAGCGCTCTTCTTAAAAAATCATATTGCAACATTTCACTAAATACACTCATCATCGTTCCTCTCTCCTATCCATACTCTTCCGACATTGGACTGCTTATATTCCTGCACCGTTCCGAAAAATACCTGCTTTTCCGCAAGCTGCAAAATATGTGTTGCTTCACGTACTGCCATATCGATATCGTGTGAGATCATAATCACCCCAATCCCATGTTTTCGGTTCAGTTCGCGGATGCACTGATACATATCTTTTGTTGTCGCGGGATCAAGACCCGTGACCGGTTCATCTAACAACAGGACTTTCTGCGTTGCACAGAGCGCTCTCGCCAAGAGGACCCTCTGTCTCTGTCCACCGGACAATTCCTGATAGCTCTTATTCCTCAACTCATAAATTCCCATGATCTTCATTTTTTCATATGCTTCCTGACGATCGTTTTTTCGGAAAAAAATCCGTCTGCCAAGGCGGTTGAGCCGTCCGGAGATCACTACCTCATAGACACTGGCAGGAAAATTTTTCTGAATATCGGTCTGCTGAGGCAGATAGCCGATCTCATTCTTTTTCAGGCCGTCCGCTAAGATTAATTCTCCCTTCATCGGAGAGATCAGACCTAATATTCCCTTCATCAGCGTACTTTTTCCGGAGCCGTTTTCCCCGACAACACAAAGATAATTTCCTTCTTCCACTTTAAAATTCAATTGTTCTACCGCTGCTTTCCCTTCATATCCGAAAGCAGCGTCCCTGCACTCTATGAAAGCCATCTAATTCAACGCCTCCTTCAATACTTCTACATTGCTCCACATAAAATCGAGATATCCAAGCCCCTGTTCAAACTGCTCTTTCGTCACGTTGTGACACGCATGAAATTCCCGTTTTACTGCACCGGTGTCCTCACAGATCGTATCCGCCATCTGCTGATTTGACAATTCCGTATGGAACACAACCGGAATCTGTTCTTCTTTCACTTTATCAATTAAAAATGCCACCGTTTTTGCACTTGGTTCTGTATCCGAGGCACAGCCCGGAAATGCCGCATAATAATCCAGTCCATATTCCTCTACAAAATATCGAAGCGGAAAACGGTCGCCGAAGATCAGCGTCTTCCTTTCGGCATCATCAACGACATCCCAAAATGCCTGATCGAGATCACGCAACTGCGCTACATAGCTTTCCGTATTTTCCTGATATACAGACCGATAAGACGGATCTGCCCTTTCAAAGGCTTCTCCCAATGCCTGTGTAATTTTAATTGCATTGGCCGGAGCAGTCCAGACGTGCTCATCATATTCCGCTTCTTCCTCATCCTCATGATCGTGACTATGATCATGATCGTGTTCTTCCGCTTCCATTCCCTCAACCGTTTCTTCTTCATAAAGTTCCACGCAGTCCATCAGGCGTATGACCATAATGTCCGCTTCAAGATCTTCTAAAATATCACTGACCCATTCTTCGGATTCCCCGCCGGTATATACAAATACATCACAATTTTGAATTTTTATCATATCCCTGGGCGTCGGTTCATAAGAATGCGCTTCTTCTCCCGGCGCCAAAAGCATCGTTACATTCGCCGCTCCTGCGGCAACACGCCTGGAAAAGTCATACGGTGCGAAATCCGTTGCCACGATATCCAGCTTTCCTGTCTCATTCTCTGTATCCGTCTGCCAGTTCCCGCATCCGGTCAGCATGCCGGTACACAATATTACACTGAGCATCACTGCGATCAATCGCTTTCTCATGAAGATCCCCCTTTCTTCAGTCTTCTTTTTCACAAGTTTCACACATTCCATATAAAATGGAATTCTGACACTGCAGGCGGAAATGATGATGTTCCAGCATATGGTCTGAAATTTCGTCCATAAATCCACAATTCAAATGGATCATTCGCCCACATTTCACACACTGCATATGAAGATGATTCTGGCACTGATGTTCTTCTACATATTGAAAAACTGCTTTTTTTCCGTCCTCCTGCTGATATTTCATCACTTTTCCTTCTGCCACCAATTTATCCAGGAAACGATAAATCGTACTGATGTTGATCGTTTCCCCCTTCTGTTTTAAATACGCATCAATATCTGCAATACTGATCGTATGCTCCTTTTCTGCTTTTAAATACTCTAAGATCAATGTTCGGTTCTTCGTTCTGTATTCCCGTTTCTTCATAATCATCCTTTTCCTCGATCATTTCTATCTCCTGTTTCCGTCAAGCATGTATTATACGCAAATCATTTGCAAATGTCAAATGGAAATGCTGGCATTTTTATCAAAAAAAGAAGACGGAAGCTCATATCTATGAGTCTCTGTCTTCTCATTATGCACTATTGATTTTCCTGTTCTTCGATACGAAGTACCTGTTCAATTTCTTTATTAATCGCCTGCATCTCCAAATCCAGCCTTGCACTCTCTTCCGCACACATTTTCAACCGTTTCTCCATATCCTCGACATGCGGAATGTCTTTTTTATAACGAACTTTATGTTCCAGACTCGCCCAAAAATTCATGGCAATCGTACGAATCTGTACTTCCACCTGCATATACTCTTTTTTATCCGAAAGGAAAATTGGTATTTCAATAATCAGATGAAGGCTGCGGTATCCATTCGGCTTTGGATACTTGATATAATCTTTTTTACGGATCAATCGGATATCATCCTGCTTCAGTAAAACATCTGCGATATAATAAATATCATCCACAAACGAACAGATCACACGTACTCCTGCCACATCATGCAGATTATCGTGAATGCTTTTTGTCGTGATCGGCCAATGATTGCGATGCAGTTTTTCCACAATACTCTCCGGCGTTTTTATCCTGCTTGACAGTGCTTCAATCGGATTGCGGTTATTTCGGACACTGAAGTCTTCATTCAATACTTCCAGTTTTGTCTGAACTTCCCGGATCGCACACCGATATTTCATCATCAGTTTACGAAACTCGCTAATCTCTCCAATCTGATTTGCTGTAGTTAAAATCAGATTATACTCTTCTGGATTTTTCTTTTTTTCTTCCAATTTTCCTATCATACTCTTATTCCCCTGCTGCCTCAGATTCCTGCGCTTCTTCTTCTAACGGCGGAAAAGAAAAATACTTTTCTCCATTCTGAAGTCCTCCCCGGAACTCGGCAAGATCTGTAACTGTTACAAGCTGATAACCCTTATTGATGAACTCCGGAACCAATTTTTGGGATGCTTTTAATGTTGTCTCATATAGAGAATGCATCAGGATGATATCTCCGTCCTGTGCTTTTTTTGCGCTGTCATATACTGTTTGTACATTTCTGTATTTCCAGTCCAGAGTATCTAACGACCATAAAATGATCGGTGCATGGCAGTTCTGTTTTACCGTGTCATTGACTGCACCTTCCGGAACACGGAATAAGATCGGATCTGCTGTCTCCCCAAAGTTTTTCAAAACTTCATTATTTTTCTCAATCTGTGCGATCATATCTGCCTTTGAAATTCTTGTCAGATTTTTATGGCTGTATGTATGGTTGGCAAGTTCGCTGTTAGAATCTGCGATCGCTTGTTCCTGGGCCTCCAGACTCGGAATTTCTTCTATACGGTGGCCAACTTCAAAAAATGTTGCAGCCGAATCATATTGATCAAATAATGCTGCCAGATCCGCAGAAAATACAGAAGGTCCGTCATCATAAGTAAACGCGATCATCGGTTTATTTCCATCAACCACTCTCGTTACTGCTCCGTCATCATCTGTATAATAGATCTTCTTTTCATCCTGAAGAACAAAACGTCCTGTCAGGATTTCTCCTTCTTCCCCATAATAATAGGATTTCCCGTCTTTTTCTTCCCAGCAGTTTTTCTTGATCTCTTCCGTCGTCTTATTTGCTGCATCTTGCGTGCTGTCTACTTCCTCAGCCGCCTTCGGACCTTTGGCTTTAATATAAACACTTCTCGCCAGATAACATCCTGAAAATACAACAACCAGTGCGATTATTCCAAATAAAACTCTTCTAATATGTATACGGTTTTTTTTCTTTTTTCTTTGATTACCCATTTGTAAAATCCCTCAATTTCCTAAACGCTTTTCATTCGACATTTTTCACTACTTCATTGCCTTATTATAATCGATAAAAAAACCCTTGTAAACCTGCTATATCTTAAAAAACATGACAAATTTCTTACGAATATTATGTGAATGATAAACTCTTTATACGAAAAAGAGACAGAACGCCCTCCTGCATTCTGTCTCCCTGAAATTGATGGCAGTATTTTTTTATTTATTCTGTAATTGATGTAAAATCTTCCCAAGGAATATTGACTTCTGCTCCCTCATTAATAATGGCATCGACATGCATTAATAATGGGTAATCGCTCAGAGAAACAATTCCTCTTTCTGCAAGTTTACGAACAGCTCTTGCTGTTCTTGTTGCAATGACGATAGACTCTAATGTCACGCCTGCAAGTTCTTCCATAGCTTCATCAAAGCTTAATCCGCGTCCCAATAAAGTTCCGATCTTACGTGTTCTTCCGCCGAAAACAGTTACGTATAAATCGCCGGCTCCATGAATGATATTCTCCGGTTTTCCACCGATCAGATCTAACAGACGAATCATTTCCTTTACACCTTGTCCGAACAACGCTGCCTGAGAATTATAGTGAACAGCGCCGATCTTTCCATCTCTCTTTTCTGCCAGACCAACAGCCAAAGATACACCTAATGCATATGCATTTTTCATTGCCACCGCACATTCTACTCCGACTACATCCGTGGAAAGGCTGATATGATAATAATCCGTAGCTAATAAAGATTTGATGTATTTTAATGTTTCCATATCTTTTCCACAAAATGCAACGTGGCTGTCATCGTGGTCTGCTAATTCATAGCTGGTACATGGACCACCGATCGCATTAAAGTTAATGTTCTTGCCTTCCGGCTGTCTTTCTGCAAAGATCGTCGGATAAGGAACCAGAGTTCCGTCTTCTAAATCTACCATACCTTTTGTAACCGTTAATAACGGTACTTCTTCCGGAATGATCGGAAGAACTTCGTCACAGAACCAGTCCAGACCAAAACTGCTGACACCGCCTAAAATGAGATCTGCTCCAATAAGAGCTTCTTCTACCTCTTCATATTTATAATATTGAATGCCATCGTGAAGCGTTCTTTTCAATGTAATATGAAAATTATCTTTTCTTAAACCATCAATAATATCATCATCTAATGGTGAACCAACCAATCTTACTTCGTGTCCGTTTTCAAATGCCGGGAATGTAATTGCAGAGTTCATCTGACCTGCACAGATAAATGTAATAACGCTCATATTTGTCCTCCTGATCTTATAATCGCTTGCTTTGTTTGTCTACTGATTATATATAATCACAGATTATTCTTTCTGTCAAACGCCCAAAGTGCTGATTTTAAGCCATTTTTTCTTGTTTTTTATTAATCATTTCATTTGATTAATAAACCTTGATCGCTTAAGAAAATTTTTTATTTCTACATCAAGGCATATCTCTTGCAGAAATATCATTTTATCGGTATACTTGAATTAATCAAATTCGATTTTTGATTAGTCATCACGATTAATCAAAATAAATCAAAATAATTCCATAGAAAAAAGGAGTTTCCCATGGGAAAAAGAAATAAAGTCACGACACGAGACATTGCAGAATATGTGAATTTATCACAATCCACTGTTTCGATGATCTTGAGCAAACGCGCCAATGTCTCATTTACAAAAGAAACGATCCGACGGGTAGAAGAGGCTGCAAAAGAACTCGGATATCAAAAGCCCGAAGCCGGCATAAAGAAAAAAGAAAAAAATCTGGCCAACAGTATTATCGTTATCTGTCCGACATTTTCAAATGGATATTATACGATGGTAAATCAGTCCATTCATCAACAGGCAAAAAAATACGGATATACCGTCTTCACTGTATCAACACTCCGCGATGCTGTACAGGAAACATCTTATCTGAAACTTCTGAACGGATTTCAGTTGACCGGTATCATCGCTCTTTATCCGCCTGACCAGATGGCAGCTGCCAATGCGCTTTCCAAGCAGGTGCCTTTCGTTCTGATCGGTGACAAACCGGAAAACTGCCGTTTTGACTCCGTCGAACTCGACAGTAAAAAAACCGGTTCTATGATTGGAGAATATCTGCTAAAGCTCGGTCACCGCCATATCACTTTTGTAACTTCACCGATCCGGACAAAAGATATTAACCGGCTTTACCGTTTAGAGGGCCTAAAAGAGAGTTTCCTCCTTTATGGCATTGATCCCGGTCAAATACAGATACAGTCCCCCTCCATATCCGATTATCGCAGGATGAAACCGGACAATCAGGAATATGAGATCGGTTATTCTCAAACAAAAACCGCTCTACAGAAACAGACGCCATCCACTGCTTTTATCGGCAACAATGACAGCATCGCTTATGGTATCATGGCCGCGATCACTGATCTCGGATATAAGATCCCCCGGGATTTTTCTGTCTGTGGATTCGATAACCTTGCTCTTTCCGGCATGCCTCAGATTTCGCTGACAACCGTCGAACATGCTGCAAGACAGAAGGGAAAAGAGGCTGTCGACATTATTTACCGGAAAAATCAACACAGCAAAGAATCTTCCAGCCATTCCTATATTATGCGAATGGAATACGAACCGGAACTGATCATAAGAAGATCAACCGGAAGAGTTATGTAACACAAACATTCATCCAAAGAACATGCTGCAAGACAATGCTCTTTGGATGGATTTTTGATTGATTTCTATTAATTTAGTGGAATCTTACCCGTAATGACCGATTGTTCTGCTTCTTTTCGGTTATAATAATCGGATTTTTCTTCCATCACACTCAAATATGCCGGACGGATGATCTTGCTCATACTGATCATCTCTTCAATCCGATGTGCACTCCATCCGACAACCCTTGCCATCGCAAACATCGGTGTATACAATTCACGTGGAATACCAAGCATTTCATATACAAATCCGCTGTAAAAATCAACATTGGGACTAACGCCCTTATAAATCGGACGTTTTTTATAGATCAATTTTGGTGCGATTTCTTCCACCGCATTATACAATGCCAGCTGGTCATCCAGCCCTTTTTCATGAGCAAGGCGCTCCACAAAGCCTTTGAAAATCACCTCTCTCGGATCAGACAGTGAATAAACGGCATGTCCCATTCCGTAGATCAGGCCTTTACCATCAAAGGCTTCTCCGTTCAATATTTTCTCAAGATACGCGGAAATCTCTTCCTTGTCATGAAGATCTTTTACGTGGTGGCTGATATCATCCATCATGTCCATCACTTTTAAATTCGCTCCACCATGTTTTGGTCCTTTTAAAGAACACATCGCTGCTGCGATCGCTGCGTATGTATCTGCGCCGGAAGATGTTACGACACGCGTTGTAAACGTTGAGTTATTTCCACCTCCGTGTTCCATATGGAGCATCAGGGCGATATCTAATACTTTCGCTTCCAGTTTCGTATATTTCTTATCCGGACGAAGCATCATAAGGATATTCTCTGCTGTGGAAAGCAGCGGATCCGGATCATGGATAAACATACTTTTATCATTTACATAATAATCATAAGCAATATAGCCATATACGGCAAACATCGGAAACACACTGATCAATTCCATACACTGTCTGAGGCTGTTTTCTACCGAGTGATTCAATGCTTCTTCATCATAATTGGATAACGTCAAAATACTCTTCGTCATAGAATTCATAATGTCGTTGCTTGGCCGTTTCATAATCACATCCCTTGTAAAATGCGGCGGTAGCTGTCTGCTAACCGACAAAACAGCACAAAATCTCCTCAGGTCCTCATTACTCGGCTTTTCTCCAAATAACAACAGGTACGCCGTCCGCTCAAAACAAAAACCTTTTTTATGGCATTCCTCTACAAGCTCCTCAATCGGATATCCCCGATACCAAAGATGACCTTCGTCCGGTACTTTCTTTCCGTCCTGCATCTTAAATGCAGTAATTTTCGATATATTGGTAAGGCCTGCCACAACACCTTTCCCCGATAAATCTCTGAGTCCTCTATTTACTCCATATTCTGTATACAAATGCTCCGGTATTTCACTATTCTTTCTGCAGATCGCTTCCTGCTCTTTTGTATAAAGATGAATTCTCGACACTACTTCTTCATAATTCATTCGTATCCACCTCCAATTTCTACTAAAAACTACGATTTCTTTCAAAAATAATCATCATAAATTATTCTAACATACTTTTGGAAAAAAGTACGGTTCTTTATGTTTTTTTAATAAATTGTGAAAAAAGTTAATTAATCAGAAATAAAAAAAGACGATATACCATCGCCTTTTAAATCAACTGAAAATGTTTTAATGCCTGATAAACGCCGTCTTCTTCAATATCGGCTGTCACATACGTTACCATTTGTTTTAATTCCGGCGTCCCATTGCCCATTAACACGGATTGCCCGGTATGTTCGAGCATTGCAATGTCATTGGCTGAATCACCGATAGAA
>DVKZ01000088.1 GCA_018715775.1 Candidatus Fimousia stercorigallinarum
CCTTTGGCTATCCATCCCTGTCATTACTGTTTTTGGGTCGTTGATCTCTCAACGTACGTTGTATCTTCTGATACTGAATCTTCTCATCTGAATTTTCAAGGATCTGTGATTGTTCAGTTTTCAATGTTCGACACTGTCTTGTCGACAGCTTTTATATTTTATCAAAGCCTTTCGAGCTTGTCAAGAACTTTTTTTACTTTTTTTATTTTTTTCGGCTTTTTTCGCTGTCGCTTTCTTTGCGACAACTTCTTAAGTATATCATCCACTTAAATGCTTGTCAACATCTTTTTTTATTTTTTTAAGCATTTTTAAACGGAGAAGGAGGGATTTGAACCCTCGCGCCGCGCGAACGACCTACACCCTTAGCAGGGGCGCCTCTTCAGCCACTTGAGTACTTCTCCAATGCCTAAATATATAAAAAATATTTAGTTGTTACGTCAACACATGACGCTAAATTATAATAGCAAATAAACTTCTATCTGTCAATACTATTTTTTAAATTTTTAACAACAATTTTTCTTAAAGGATTCTACTGCTGTTTCATACAGATTATTGCCATCTTTATCTATAACAACAATAACCGGAAGATCTTCTACTTCTAGTTTTCGGATCGCTTCTGTTCCAAGATCATCATATGCGATCACTTCTGATTTTTTTATGCATTTTGAAAGAAGCGCACCGGCTCCTCCTACTGCAGCAAAATATACAGCTTTATTCTTTCTCATACTATTGATGACTTCTTTTGAACGCTTTCCTTTGCCGATCATTCCTTTTAATCCGTGTTCCAGCATATAAGGTGTATATTTGTCCATTCGGCTGCTCGTGGTTGGTCCGGCAGAACCGATCACCTGACCTTCTCTCGCCGGTGACGGACCAAGATAATAGATAATGTTATGATTCAGATCGATGGGAATTCCATTTTCATACATTCTTTTATGCGCAGCGTCTCTCGCCGTATAAATTGTTCCTGTAATATATACGTAATCACCTGATTTTAATTGTTCAATTGTTTTATCATCTAATGGAGCCTTTACTATCTTCTTCATCTTATCCTCCAAATCTTAAAGTACTCTGGTCACATGCCGATTCACGTGACAGCAGATATTAACAGCAAGCGGAAGACCCGCAATATGCGTTGGATAAGTTTCTACATTAACAGCCAGCGCAGTAGTACTTCCTCCAAGTCCTCCCGGTCCAATCCCCAGTTCATTAATTTCCTTTAACAACTCCTCTTCCAGCTTTGCAGCATATGGAATCGGAGACTTTTCATCGGTATTCCGACTCAGTGCCTTCTTTGCCAGAAATGCACATTTTTCAAATGTTCCGCCGATCCCTACTCCAATAACCATAGGCGGGCAGGCATTCGGACCTGCATCTTTAACCGCCTGAAGTACGGAGTTTTTAACCCCTTCCAGGCCGTCCGCCGGTTTTAACATAAAAATACGGCTCATATTTTCACTACCAAATCCCTTCGGAGCAACGGTAATTTCAATATGATCTCCTTCCACCATTTCATAATGAATAACTGCAGGTGTATTATCTCTCGTATTTTCCCGTTCGATCGGATCTTTTACAACTGATTTTCTTAAATATCCCTCTACATATCCCTGTCTGACACCTTCATTGATCGCATCGGTAATATTCATTCCCTCAATATGAACATCCTGACCGATTTTAAAAAATACGACCGCCATTCCCGTATCCTGGCAGATTGGAATGTTCTCCTGCTTCGCTATTTCCATATTCTCTTCCAGCTGCGATAAGATCTGTTTTCCAAGATCTCCCTTTTCTTCCTCTTTTGCATGTTTCAGCCGGCATTTCATATCCTTCGATAATTCTAAATTGGCATCTATGCACATTTCTTTAATATTTTGAATAATGCTGTCGGTATGAATTACTCTCATTGTCTGTTCCTCTCCCTGTTCCTGCCTTATATGCTATTATGAAAATAAGCCGCCATAATGATTATGGCAGCTTATCTTTACTCTTCCATATCCTCTCCTGATTCTTCTATTTCATCAGGATCTTCTTTGATCACTCTCGTAATACTTGCAACAGCTGCATCATCATCTACATTCATTACTTTTACTCCGGAAGTGCTTCTTCCCAAAATCGAGATTCCGTTTACGCGTATGCGGATAATAATACCTTCTGTTGTGATCATCATGATCTCATCATCTTCATTGATCGCTTTTGCACCGATCAAATCGCCGGTTTTCGACGTGATCTTATAACAGCGTACTCCTTTTCCGCCTCGTTTCTGAACCTTAAATTCATCCATTGGGGTTCTCTTACCCATACCATTTTCGGAAATAAATAACAGATATTCGCCCTGTTCTTTTGTCTGCATCGCTACGACTTCATCCTCCGGATCAAGGTGAATGCCGATCACTCCCATCGATACTCGCCCTGTTCTTCTGACGTCATTCTCATCAAAGCGGATACACTGCCCCTTTTTCGTGATCAGAAAAATATCGGTATCATTCTTCATAATCTTAACTTCGATCAGTTCGTCATCATCCCGTAATGAAATAGCAGCAAGTCCTTTCTTACGTATATTTCCATATTCGGAAATCGAGGATTTCTTAACGATTCCCTGCTTCGTCGCCATACACAGCATCGCTGTTTCATCATAAATATCAGTAGAAATGACCGCAGTAATCTTTTCATTTGCCTCTAATTCCAATAAATTTACAATTGCAGTGCCTCTTGCCGTTCTTCCAGACTCCGGAATTTCATAAGCTTTTAATCCATATACTTTTCCTTTGCTCGTAAAGAACATAATAAAATCATGTGTATTTGTCATAAACAACTTTTCAATATAATCGTCACTGATCGTCTGCATTCCTTTGATTCCCTTGCCACCACGATTCTGTGCTTTAAAGTTATCTTCGCTCATCCGCTTGATGTAGCCCAGATTCGTCATCGTGATCACCGTATTTTCCTTTGGAATCATATCTTCAATGGAAATATCATCAACGTCATATCCGATCGTTGTTTTCCTATCATCTCCGAATTTATCTCGAATTTCAAGAATTTCTTTTTTAATCACGCCAAGAAGAACTTTTTCGTTCGCTAAAATTTCCTTTAAGCCCTTGATACGTTCAAGCAGTTCCTGGTATTCTTTCTGAAGTTTTTCATACTCTAAACCATTCAGTGCTCGCAGACGCATGTCCACGATTGCCTGTGCCTGCGGATCTGTTAAACCAAATCGTTCCATCAGTTCCATTTTAGCGGCTGCGATATTGACAGCTTCCCGGATAATCTTGATCACTTCATCAATATGATCCTGGGCGATCAATAATCCCTCTAAAATATGTGCTCTTTCTTCCGCCTTGTTCAACTCATACTGCGTACGTCTTGCAACAACATCTTTCTGATGCTCAAGATAATACATCAGTATTTCATGAAGATTCATGATCTTCGGCTGCTGATCGTGCAGAGCCAGCATAATTACACCAAACGTATCCTGCAGCTGTGTATGTTTATATAACTGATTTAAAATAACATTGGCATTGACATCTCTTCGCAGTTCAATGCAGATCCTCATACCGGAACGGTCAGATTCATCACGCAGGTCTGTGATACCGTCAATTTTTTTATCTTTTACCAATTCGGCGATTTTCTCAATCAGACGCGCCTTATTAACCATATACGGAATCTCTGTAACAACAATCCGTTGTTTTCCATTAGCCATTGGTTCGATTTCTGACACTGCGCGGACCTTAATCTTGCCGCGTCCCGTACGATAAGCGCTTTCTATGCCTTTACGGCCCAAAATCATGGCTTTTGTCGGAAAATCCGGTCCTTTGATGATCTCCAGCAGTTCTTCTATTGTCGTATCCCGGTCTTCTTCTACCTGATTGTCGATGATCTTCACGACTCCGTCGATCACCTCTCTCAAGTTATGCGGCGGGATATTCGTCGCCATTCCGACTGCAATTCCCTGTGTTCCATTTACAAGCAGGTTCGGAAAACGGGACGGGAGTACGACCGGTTCTTTTTCTGTTTCATCAAAGTTCGGCACAAAATCAACCGTATTTTTATTAATGTCGGACAACATCTGCATAGAAATCCTGCTCAAACGGGCCTCTGTATAACGCATTGCTGCGGCTCCGTCTCCATCGACCGAACCGAAGTTACCATGACCGTCTACTAACGGATAATGTGTTGACCATTCCTGTGCCAGATTAACCAGCGCTCCATAAATCGAACTGTCTCCGTGCGGATGATATTTACCCATCGTATCACCGACAATACGTGCG
The DNA here is from genome assembly GCA_018715775.1 of Candidatus Fimousia stercorigallinarum. Classification (GTDB taxonomy): domain Bacteria; phylum Bacillota; class Clostridia; order Lachnospirales; family Lachnospiraceae; genus Fimousia; species Fimousia stercorigallinarum. The sequence goes on from DVKZ01000088.1 coordinate 4,266, forward strand.
CATTTACGATGCGGTTTATCCGGCCCGTTATTCAATTCGATCATTGCATATAAGATTCTCCTCTGAACCGGCTTTAAACCATCTCTTACATCAGGAAGTGCTCTTGATGCGATAACACTCATTGCATACTCAATGTAAGAAGTTTCCATGGTCTTTTTTAAATCTATTTCCTGGACCTTGTCAAAAATATTCATATCATCCATGTAAATCTTCCTCCATTAAATATCTAAATTCTTAACGTATTTTGCATTTTCTTCAATAAATTTTCTTCGTGGTTCCACTTTATCCCCCATCAGCGTATTAAAAGTCAGATCCACTTCTGATTCTGTTTCTTCATCGATATTTACGCGTAACAGGATTCTTTTTTCCGGATCCATTGTTGTATCCCAGAGCTGCTCCGCATCCATTTCTCCAAGACCTTTGTATCGCTGAATCTTATTATTCTGATCGCGTCCGATTTCTGTCAGGATATCATTTAACTCATCATCGCTGTACGCATACCAGACTTTTTTATTTTTCTCAATCCGGTATAACGGCGGCTGCGCCAAATAAACATGTCCCTGTGTGATCAGTTCCGGCATAAATCGATAGAAAAACGTTAATAATAACGTTGATATATGCGCTCCATCGACGTCGGCATCGGTCATGATAATGATCTTATGATAGCGTAGCTTGGAAATATCAAAATCCTCATGGATTCCGGTGCCAAAAGCCGTGATCATCGCTTTGATCTCATTATTTACAAGGATCTTATCGAGCCGCGATTTTTCTACATTTAAAATTTTTCCACGCAGAGGCAAGATTGCCTGTGTTGCACGGGAACGCGCTGTTTTCGCTGAACCGCCCGCAGAATCTCCCTCTACAATATAAATCTCACACTTGCTTGGATCTTTTTCAGAACAGTCGGCCAGTTTTCCGGGAAGAGATGCTGTCTCAAGTGCCGTCTTTCTTCTTGTCAGATCGCGGGCTTTTCTTGCCGCATCTCTGGCTCTCTGTGCAAGCACCGCTTTCTCACAGATTGCTTTTGCAACCGCCGGGTTTTGTTCCAGATAAATTCGCAGTTGTTCGCTGACAATGCTGTCAACCGCTCCACGCGCTTCACTATTGCCGAGTTTTTGCTTTGTCTGTCCTTCAAACTGGGGTTCTCCGATCTTTATACTGATGATCGCAACAAGACCTTCTCTGATATCCTCTCCTGCCAGATTGCTTTCTGTCTCTTTTAATAATTTATTTTTTCTTGCATACTCATTAAAAGTCTTTGTCAATGCATTTCGAAACCCTGCCAAGTGCGTTCCGCCTTCCGGCGTGATGATATTATTGACAAAGCTGTAAATATTTTCATTAAAAGCATCATTGTGCTGGAATGCGACTTCGACATAGACATTGTCTTTCGTGCCTTCACAATAAATAACATCATCATAATACGGATCTTTATTGGCGTTCAAATACATAACGAATTCTTTGATTCCGCCTTCATAATGAAATTGCTGTACTTTTCTTTCACTATCTCTCTCATCTTTTAAAATGATCCTGAGATTTTTCGTTAAAAAGGCTGTCTCTCTTAACCGCTGTACCAGAACTTCATAATCAAATACTGTCGTTTCAAAAATAGCAGCATCCGGTTTGAAATGTACTACCGTTCCATTATGATTCGTTTTTCCGACTACTTTGAGCGGATAACATACCTTACCTCTTTCATATCTCTGATGATAGATTTTTCCATCTTTGTGAACATCAACTTCCAGCCATTCAGAAAGTGCATTTACGACAGAAGAACCTACTCCATGAAGCCCTCCGGACACTTTATATCCACCACCGCCGAATTTACCACCCGCATGAAGAATAGTAAAAACAACCTCAACGGAAGAAATGCCTTTTTTCTTATTCATTCCAACAGGGATTCCCCGTCCATTATCCCAAACAGTAACAGAATTATCTTCGTGGATCGTGACTTTGATAGTATCACAATATCCTGCCAGTGCTTCATCAACTGCGTTATCAACAATTTCATAAACCAGATGATGGAGTCCCTTTTCAGAAGTACTGCCTATATACATCCCCGGTCTTTTTCGAACAGCCTCAAGTCCTTCTAAAATCTGAATCTGATCTGCGCCATATTCTGATGTATTACGTTTTTCAGTGCTCATGATCTCCCTCCAAAATAATTCCATTTTTTACATAAAAGAATTTATCGATCGCGATCTGACGATTAATAAATTCCTCCAGACCTGTGCATGTAATAAACGTCTGGATTTCTTTTATACTATCTAACAAATATTCCTTTCGACTGCTGTCCAGCTCCGATAGAACATCATCCAGCAGCAAGATTGGCGTATCACCGATCTTTCTCCTCACCAGTTCAATCTCCGCCAGCTTCAGAGACAGGACAGCCGTTCTTTGCTGTCCCTGAGAACCATAAGTTCTAACATCAATATCATTGAGCATGATCTTTAGATCATCCCTGTGAGGACCAATTCCTGTATTTTTATATTTTAAATCCTGATCCCGTCTCGCCTGTAGCTGTTCCAGAAAGTGATCTCCTGCATGACTTTCATAAAAAACAGAGATTTCTTCTTTCTTCCCGCTCAGACGGCCGTGGATCTCCCTTATGATCTCATTGAGTTCTGCAACGAACTCCTTTCGTTTTTCCATAATGGAATTTCCGTATTTTACCAGTTGGTCGTCCCATATGTCAAGTGTATCGATCAACTGCTCTTCGTAACTGATCTGTGCCAGCAGCTGATTTCTCTGCTTAAGCACTTTTTGATATTGAGATAGATGATACATATAAATCTTATGAAGCTGGCACAATTCCATATCGAGAAATCGTCGCCGCTCACCAGGGCCGTTTTTGATGATCGACAGATCTTCCGGTGAAAAAAAGATAATATTTAACAGCCCTAACAGATCGCCGGAACGACGGATCGGCATGCCATTGATTGCAATTCCTTTTGCTTTTTTCTTCTTTAAATGAACATCAATCCGATATTCAATCCCCTTTTTTTCCAGGATGAGGCGGATATGCCCTTCATCTTTGCCAAATCGGATCATTTCTTTATCTTTACTTCCCCGGTGGGATTTTGTTGTCCCTGCCAGATAGATTGATTCTAAGATATTCGTCTTTCCCTGGGCATTATCGCCATAAAACAGATTTGTTCCAGGCGAAAGATCAACTGCCAGTTCTTTATAATTTCTATAATCCTTTAACTCCAGTGATTTAATATGCATAATCCATCATTTTACTTTTCAATCTGAATCGTCATATCATCAAATTGAACAACTGCTCCATCATATAATTTTTTCCCACGTCTTGTTTCAATCTCTCCATCAACCATAACAAGTCCTGCCTGGATCACTTCTTTTGCTTCCACGCCGGATTCTACCAGACCGGCAGCCTTTAAAGCCTGTCCGAGCTTAATATATTCATCTTTTAATTTAATTAATTCCATAAACTCTCCTTAAGTATGATTTTTAAATATTTGCCGCATTAAAATTAACCGGCAGGATCAAATATACATAAGATTCATTCATATCCCGGATAAAACACGGTGCTTTTGGATTGACCATATAAATATCAATCACTTCGTCGTCGATCACTCTTAATGCATCCATTAAGAATTTAGGATTAAAACCGATCAAAAGGTCTTTGCCCTCTTTATTGATAAAAATTTCTTCTTTCATCGAACCGATAAAAGACTGAATGCTCAGCTGCATCATATCATCCTGAATATTGATCACAATCGGTTTTTTATCCGATTCCCGGATCAATAACGAAGCACGGTCAATACAATTTAAAAATTCTTTTTTATTAATCTGTATTTTCGTTTCATAATCCGAAGAAAGCATCTGATCAATATTATAGTAATCCCCTTCCAATAAACGGGATACAACGATCGTTTGATCAAATTCAAATAAAATATGCTTATTCGTAAAATAAATATTTACTTCATCCTCTGTTCCACCATTTAAAATTTTACTCAAATCAGACAATGTTTTTCCCGGAACGACAACTTTGATATTTTCATAACGATCTTT
>DVKZ01000089.1 GCA_018715775.1 Candidatus Fimousia stercorigallinarum
CCTTTGGCTATCCATCCCTGTCATTACTGTTTTTGGGTCGTTGATCTCTCAACGTACGTTGTATCTTCTGATACTGAATCTTCTCATCTGAATTTTCAAGGATCTGTGATTGTTCAGTTTTCAATGTTCGAATTCGCAATTGGAAAAAATCCAACGGAGAAGGAGGGATTTGAACCCTCGCGCCGCTATTAACGACCTACTCCCTTTCCAGGGGAGCCCCTTCAGCCACTTGGGTACTTCTCCAAGCGAATGAAAATGTTACGTGTATGAAATTGTAACAACGGAGAAGGTGGGATTCGAACCCACGGTCCCTTTCGGAATCACTAGTTTTCAAGACTAGCTCCTTAAACCACTCGGACACCTCTCCAAGCGCTTACGTTTTGTGTTCGTCAGCGACCATTTTATTTTATCAAATTCATTTTTGTTTGTCAAGTATTTTTTTACTTTTTTTCCAAAACTTTTTTTGAATTTGTTTATGATTTTTGTCATCCGATGTCGCATTTCATCAGCAACAGGTGATATATTATCAAATCTAAATCAATATGTCAACACCTTTTTTTAAATTTTTTTCTTTTTTTTAATTCTATTTCATTCGCTCGTTCAAAATCCATTTAAAGCCTTTAAAAACCTATGATTGATCCGTATGTTCCGCATGTTTTTTCTTATTTAACAGATACAATTTCATCTGGAACCATATAATCCGGTCATGTAGATCATGCAAAACTTTAAACACTTTTCTGGTCCTGAAAAAAGCCCTCGAGATTCTGACATCTTCCGGCGTTGTAACTTTTATATTATCATAAGAACCCATGATCAATTTCACTTTGTGCCCGCTATACTGTTCCACTGCCATAGCGTCATCTGTAGCACTCGTATCTCCGGAATCAATCAGTTTCTCATACGCTCTCTTCACAAGCTGAAATTGAAAACTCTGAGGAGTCTGTACGATCCACAAAGTCTTTCTGGGTGGAGTCTCTTTTGCATATAGATCGTCGTCACTGATTTTGATCGTATCTTTTGCCGGGACTCCAATCACACATGCACCATATTTCATCGCTCCTTTAATTGAATCAAATACGATCTTCTGATTGATCATCGGTCTTGCCCCATCATGGATCAGCACATAATCGGCATCTTCAATCGCCTGCAGTCCTTTATGTACCGATTCATAACGTTCACTTCCTCCCGGAACAATTTTTTTTACTTTTGTAAAACGATACTTATCCACGATATATTTTTTGCAATATTCTATTTCATCCGCTCCTGTAACCAGTACGATCTCGTCAACATCACTATCCTGAAATGTTTTTAACGAATAATATACCATAGGTCTTGATTTTATGATCATATATTGTTTTGGTATCCCACTGCCCATCCTTTTTCCTTCACCGGCAGCAAGAACAATCGCAACTATCTTTTCCCTCATTTGTTTTCTCCCTTTTATCGCTGGCCTATTTTCAGATTTGGTATTGCATTCAGATCCAGACCGTGCCGGACACCTTTTTTGTACTCATAATAGCCCGCAGCACCGATCATAGCCGCATTATCTGTACAATAAATCGGAGACGGGTAATAAAATTCTAGATTATTTTTTTTGCACCGTTCCTGCATGATCTTACGGAGAGACTGATTCGATGCTACTCCACCGGCAATCGCAACTTTATCCATTCCATGTTCTAATGCTGCACGAACAGTATGTTCTGATAGTACATCCACTACCGCTTCCTGAAAAGAAGCTGCAACATCTGCACGATTCACCGGAATACCTTTCATCTGACAATTATTTAAATAATTTAATACAGCTGATTTTAATCCACTGAAGCTAAAATCGTTCTCCGCGCCTTCCACCTTTGCACGCGGGAATTTGATCGCCTTTGGATCGCCTTCTTTCGAAAGTTTATCAATTTTCGGTCCTCCCGGATATCCGAGCCCGATCGCTCTTGCAACTTTATCAAACGCTTCCCCTGCTGCATCGTCTCTCGTTCTTCCGACAATTTCATATTCCCCGTAATCGAGCACTTTGACAAGATGAGAATGCCCTCCGGATGCGACCAGACACATAAACGGCGGCTCCAGATCCGGATGCTCGATATAATTGGCACAAATATGCCCTTCAATATGATGCACTCCAACCAGGGGTTTCTTTTTTGCATAGGCGATTGCCTTTGCTTCAGCAACTCCAACTAAAAGCGCACCTACAAGCCCCGGTCCATATGTTACACAAACCGCATCGATCGTATCCAGCGTCTCTCCGGCTGTCTCCAATGCTTCTTCAATGACCTGATTAATTTTTTCAATATGCTTTCTGGAAGCAATTTCCGGCACAACCCCGCCATATAATTTATGTAGATCGATCTGGGAAAAGATGACATTCGATCTGACATCTCTCCCATTCACAACAACTGCTGCTGCTGTTTCATCGCAAGAAGATTCAATTGCTAATATTGTTGTCTTTTCTTTCATTTGTTTCTCCTAATTCTCCTCAAATAATAGTGTACGGGACATCCGCTCTTTTCCCGCCTTCGCATTTGGAAAAATCTTTTTTACTGCATCCATATACGGATCCGGCTTTACAAGCGACGGACTGTAATGTGTCAGCCACAGTTCTGTTACTCCCGCCTCTTTTGCAAGCTGCGCAGCTTCATAAAATGTCATATGTTTGTATTCTCTTGCTTTCTTTTCTTTTTCTTTTTCCCCGTACATGCCTTCGCAAATAAACAGATCCGCCCCCTGCGCATGCTCTGCTATCTGCTTCACCGGACGGCTGTCCGTACAATATGTGAGTTTCAGCCCTTTCCTCTTCTCTCCCAATACCTGATCCGGTGTATATGTGATTCCTTCATATAGAACGGTCTCTCCTTTTTGCAGTCTGTTCCAACACGGCATCGGCACTTGATTCGCCTTCGCCTTTTCTACATCAAATTTTCCGGCACGTGGTATTTTTATATTATAACCATAGCAGGTGATATTATGCTGGACACGAAATGCTTCAATCACATATCCATCCATCTGTATTTCCTGACTGCTCTCTGTTAATTCCAGAAATTTGATCTCAAACGGAAGATCCGGTGCGATCACACGAAGCGAATTCACAACTCGTTCCAGCCCTTTCGGACCTACCATCAGAACAGGCTCTACTCGTTCCGCATTTCCCAGAGTTAGCAACAGCCCCGGCAGTCCACTGATATGATCTGCATGATAATGGGTAAAACAGATAATATCCAGCGGCTTTACACTCCATCCTTTTTCTTTAATTGCTACCTGTGTTCCTTCGCCGCAATCGATCAGGATACTGCTTCCGTTAAATCTTGCCATCAGCGAAGTTAAATGACGGTAGGGGAGGGGCATCATCCCTCCCGTACCTAGCAAACATATATCTAACATAATTGTTCCTCTTCCATATTTTCTATCATTATAGCGCTTCCGTTTTTTCCGTAACCGCTGCAGGTATCTGCAGATCGGAAAAAATACGGTCATAACATTCCTCGCATAGATTGATTTCATGGATTTCCAAATCCTTCCGACTAAAATATCCCCATTCCTTCCTGATTTTCAGATAATCCATCTGCTCTGAATAAATCTCTCTTCCACATCCATTACAAATAATCGTTTGTCTCATCTGCGCATTCCTCCCCAAAGTTTCATTTTTTTCAGGGCAAAAAACATTTTTCGATGTTTTTTACAGTTTCATTATAGACATCCGAATTCTAAAACACCAGTGGGAAATGATGCTAATCTTCTATGCGAAATGTCTGGCGTATACAACCGCATGTTCCTGTGGATTCTTGTAATAATTTTTCCGGATTCCGACTTCTTCAAATCCCAGCTTTTGATATAATGCTCTTGCAGGGCGATTGCTTTCTCTAACTTCCAAAAAAAGGTGCCGGATTCCCTCATCCTGCCACTTTTCAAAAGCTTCCCTTAAGATAGAAGTTCCGAAATTCTGCCTCCTGCATTCCGGCAGCACACCGATTTTTATAATTTCCCCTTCATCCGCCGCTGTTGATATAAGTAGGAACCCCTTTGGAAGTTCTTCTGCTGTCACGATATAACAACGATATTGCGGAAGCGAAAGAAATTGCTGCCAGTCCTTTTCTTTCCAGCTGTCCGAAAAACAATGTTTGTCCATCTCTGCTAGCTGTCCTGCACCTTCGATTCCAACTGATCTAATCTGCATGTTTCTTTTCCCATTCTCTTTCCGCCTGGGATTTTTTGAGATAATCCGGTCTATGCCCAGCAGCTGTTTCAATCTTTCCCCGCTTATAATATTCCATGCCAAGACTTCCAACTGCGCCTGCACGCTGTCTGTTTAAATGAGCCGGAGCAAAGGATACCGGTACCGTGCAAGTTTCCAAAATGTGTTCCCGATGAACAGCAACGCCATCCCCGAGGAAAATGACCGGATTTTCAAAAAGATTAATTTCTTCTATAATCTCGTCAATGCTTTCCGCACATTGTTCTTTCACCACTTCAAATTCATCCCCATTCCAGGCATAAATTCCGGTATATACATGATTACGGCGGGCATCGATGATCGGGCATATATACCCTTCTGTATGATAGAGATTATACGCGATCGCATCCATCGTAGGAACTGCAACAATCGGTTTATTCAAGGCCAGTCCAAGCCCTTTTGCCGTCGCCGAACCGATTCGAAGTCCGGTAAAGGAACCAGGGCCTTTTGCCAATGCGATCGCATCAACATCTTCCAGATCCGTCTCCGTCATCTTCACAACCTCATCCAACATTGGAAGTAATGTCTGCGAATGTGTCTTTTTATGATTAATCGAATATTCTCCTATTAAAACGTCATCCTCTATGATCGCTGCAGAAGCGACCATACCAGAACTATCTAGCGCTAATATTTTCATTTATTTCTCCTCCACTGAAATTTTTCGATAATCAAATCCTCGATTCAAATCTTTTTCAATCACTACCGTCGTATAATGGTCCGGAAGGATTTCTTCGATCAGGTTTGCCCATTCGATCAGGCAGACCCCCGTTCCATAAACGTAATCCTCATATCCGATCTCATCCATTTCATCGATGGATCCGATCCGATAGACATCAAAATGGTAAAATGGAAGTCTTCCTTCCTCATATATTTGCACGATGGTAAAGGTAGGACTGCTGATTGGTTCTTCGATTTCCAGACCTTTGGCAAATCCCTGCGTAAATACCGTTTTCCCTACGCCAAGATCTCCATACAGACACAACACCTGCCCCGGTTTCGCTTCTTTTCCCAGCTTTCTTCCTAACTCATACGTATCTTTTGTTTCAAAGCTTTCTATTATCATTTTCTACTCCTCATCCTTTTCGGAAGTTTTACGGAATCGCTGTCAATGTGATCGAGCATAAATCGGATCATTGATTCTTCCTGCTCTCCCATATCTTTTTTCGGCCACAAAAATGCATTGATTCTCGTCGTATATAGAATATATAACGATTTCGTCTCAACGACCTTAATGATCAAATCCCACGAAATGCCGCCTTTTTGTTCTCCTGCCTGAAGATTAACTCCTTCTTCCGTCAATGTATATTCCATTTCATTTTTATATGCGGGATTAGCTATCTTCTGCCGCTTCGCTTTCATCCATAAAGAAAGCGGCTGAATAACTGTAAATAATAGGGCGATCAGGCCCAAAATGACCATTGCGCTTTCATTCCCGGAATAATCCGGCATTTTCATAACAAATAAAACCGCTGCCGCCAAACTGATGACTAAACCAATCTTACCGTGGAATCCTGCATATGAATGTTTCATCAAAAATTGAAACAACTCTTTTGAAGTAATTCTAGTCTGAAACTTCATGAATGTCATCTCCTGATTTTGTTTTTATCCATATTATAGCATAAGCGATAAAAGATAAAAATACAATGACTTTTGAACTTTTTTATAGGAAGGATATTATTCCTATATTTGAGAATACTACTAGTATTAACCATAATGATACTATAACATGGAGGATTTTTTATGAAAGCAACAGGAATCGTACGTCGAATTGATGATTTAGGAAGAGTGGTTGTTCCCAAAGAGATTCGCCGTACATTAAGAATCAGAGAAGGCGATCCGTTAGAAATCTTTACGGATCGGGATGGTGAGATTATATTAAAAAAATATTCTCCAATCGGGGAATTGGGTGTATTTGCCCAGCAATTTTGTGAATCCGCCTCACAGGCACTCAATACAACGGTATGTGTCAGCGATCACGATACATTTATCGCCGCTGCGGGAAAAGAGAAAAAAATATTTCTGAATAAAATGATCCATCAGAAACTGGAACAATTCATTGATGCACGGAAAACTGCCACAACAAAATCAACAAATGTAGATTTCCCCGAACTTCTGGAATCCGTTCCTTTCTCAAATGAAAATCAGATCGCCTCGACGATCATCTGTCAAGGGGATGCCGTCGGCTGCATCGTTATCCCGACTTGTGACAGCGAAGAGGCAATGGCTCTTGCCAAAGCCGGCGCTGTATTATTGGGAAAACAGATGGAAGCCTGACTGCCATTACAAATGACCGGACTGAATTACTCAGATCCGGTCATTTAAATATTTCTTTAAAAACTGTCCTGTGTAGGACTGTTCTACTTTACAGATCTCTTCCGGCGTACCTTCCGCAATCACTGTTCCGCCGCCATCTCCGCCTTCCGGCCCCATATCGATAATATAATCCGCGGTCTTAATTACTTCCAGATTATGTTCGATCACAACGATCGTATTGCCGCCTTCACTTAATTTTCTTAAAATATCAATTAATTTATGAACATCCGCAAAATGAAGTCCGGTTGTCGGTTCATCGAGAATATAGATCGTTTTTCCGGTACTTCTTTTACACAATTCCGTTGCCAGCTTAATTCTCTGCGCTTCACCGCCGGATAATGTAGTCGATGGCTGTCCCAATTTAATATAAGAAAGACCGACATCATATAACGTCTTGATCTTATTATAGACACTCGGAACCGATTGAAAAAATTCACACGCTTCCTCCACTGTCATATCGAGTACATCGTAAATGCTCTTTCCTTTGTATTTAACTTCTAAAGTCTCCCGATTATAGCGTTTGCCGCCGCATACTTCGCATGGTACATAAACATCCGGCAGAAAATGCATCTCAATCTTAATGATGCCGTCTCCGGAACACGCCTCACAGCGGCCGCCTTTTACGTTGAAACTAAAGCGTCCTTTCTTGTATCCACGCGCTTTGGCATCTTTTGTCATAGCAAACAGATCGCGGATCTGATCAAATACACCGGTATATGTCGCCGGATTCGAACGAGGAGTTCGACCGATCGGTGACTGATCGATCGCTATGATCTTATCCAGCTGTTCGATCCCCTGAATCTTTTTGTGCTTTCCCGCCTTGATTTTGGCGCGATTCAGATCCCTTGCCAGCTGCTTGTATAGAATGTTATTTACGAGAGAGCTTTTGCCGGAACCGGAAACCCCGGTCACGCAAGTCATCACTCCCAGTGGAATCTGAACGTTAATGTTTTTCAAATTATTTTCCTGCGCACCGATCACTTTCAAAAATCCGGTTGGTTTTCGCCGCACTTCCGGCACCGGAATTTTAATCCGTCCACTTAAATATGCACCAGTAACAGATTCTTCCGTATTCATGATCTCTTCCGGCGTTCCCTGCGCAACAACTTCTCCACCATGCTCTCCTGCTCCCGGACCGATATCAACAATATGATCCGCCGCCAGCATCGTATCTTCATCGTGTTCTACAACAAGGAGTGAATTTCCCATATCCGCCAGATTTTTCAGACTCTTGATCAATTTGTCATTGTCACGCTGATGAAGGCCAATACTCGGTTCATCCAAAATATAAGCGACGCCAACGAGACCGCTTCCGATCTGTGTGGCCAGACGGATCCTCTGTGCTTCTCCGCCGGACAGCGTTCCGGTTGCCCTGGACAACGAAAGATATTCCAGACCGACATCGACTAAAAATCCGATCCTCGCGTCAATTTCTTTTAGAATTTCTGCGCCGATAAAACGCTGTCTTTCTGTCAGTTCCACTTCTCGGAAAAATTTAGCGATTTTCCCGATATTCATATCACATAATTCCGATATATTTAACCCGCCGATCGTAACAGCCAGAGAAGTTGCTTTCAAACGATGTCCGTGACAGGTTTTACAAGGAGTAACTGTCATATATGTCTCATATTCCCCTTTTATCCGTTCTGAAGCTTCTCGATATCTGCGTTCTACATTTCGGATCAGGCCCTCAAACGCTACATCATAGACCCCTTCTCCCCGCTGACCTTTATAGTGAACTTTTACTTCTCTGCCATTTGTTCCGTAGATGATAATATTCCGGACTTCCTCACTATATTGTTCAAATGGAGTATTCAGATCAAAATGATATTCCAAAGCCAGTGCTTCTAAAACGGCGCGGGTAAAACTTTTCTTATCCTTTGAAGACTGCCATCCTGTTACCTGGATCGCTCCTTCGATAATGCTCAGGGAAGGATCCGGGATCATCAAATCTACATCAAATTCCATCTTATAGCCAAGACCCGCACAATCCGGACAGGCTCCAAACGGATTGTTAAATGAAAAACTCCGTGGTTCAATCTCTTCCATGCTGATCCCGCAGTCCGGACACGAAAAACTCTGGCTGAAATGCATTTCTTCGCCTCCGATCACATCAACGACCAGAAGTCCGTCCGAGAGGCTCAATACCGTTTCTATCGAATCCGTCAGACGTTTTTCAATGCCTTCGCGCACGATCAGACGATCGACAACGATTTCAATATTATGTTTCTTATTCTTTTCCAATGAAATATCTTCCGATAGTTCATACATATTTCCATCAATGCGCACACGGACAAAACCGTTTTTTTTCATTTTTTCAAGCAATTTTATATGCTGCCCTTTTCTTCCTCTGACAACGGGGGCGAGTAACTGAAATCTCGTTCTCTCCGGAAGCTGCAAAATCTCATCGGCCATTTGATCTACCGTCTGTTTACTGATCACCTTTCCGCATTTCGGACAATGCGGAATCCCGATCCTCGCATACAACAGACGAAGGTAATCGTAAATTTCCGTTACCGTTCCGACAGTGGAACGCGGATTTCGGTTCGTTGTCTTCTGGTCAATGGATATTGCCGGCGATAGTCCCTGGATATTTTCAACATCCGGTTTTTCCATTCTTCCAAGGAACTGCCGTGCATACGACGATAAAGATTCCATATATCTCCTCTGTCCTTCCGCGTAAATCGTATCAAATGCCAGGGATGATTTACCGGATCCGCTCAATCCTGTTAACACAACAAATTTATTACGCGGAATATTAATATTTATATTTTTCAGGTTATGCTCTTTCGCCCCCCGAATTCGTATCATATCATCCATTTAAACTTCTCTCCATCTCTACATCGTTTTATCATCATAAGTCATAGTCCCGCAATGCAGCCTTATATTCTTTTAACTCATCACGGAGCTGTGCGGCATACTCAAAATTGAGTTCTGCTGCCGCCTGATTCATCTTCTTCGTCAACTTCCGGATTTCTTCCTGAAGTTCTTTCTTATTCATAGATTCGGCATCCTTCTTCTCTTCTTTTACGACTTCTGTATCGTCAGAAATCTTGATCAGATCCCGAATTTCTTTTTTGATCGTCTGCGGTACGATCCCATGTTCCTTATTATATGCATCCTGGATTTTTCTACGCCGTTCTGTCTCTCCAATCGCCGCTTTCATAGAATCCGTCATCGTATCTGCATACATAATAACTCTTCCCTTTGCGTTTCTGGCTGCACGGCCGATCGTCTGCACAAGAGATGTTTCCGAACGCAAAAATCCCTCTTTATCTGCATCGAGGATCGCAACAAGTGTGATTTCCGGAATATCCAGTCCTTCTCGCAAAAGATTGATTCCGATCAAAACGTCAAAAATGCCCAGACGCAGATCTCTGACGATCTCCGTACGTTCCAATGTATCAATATCGGAATGCAGATATTTCACCTTAATGCCGATCTCGCGGATATAATCCGTCAGATCCTCTGCCATTCTCTTTGTCAATGTTGTCACCAGAACTTTATTGCCATCCTCAATTTCTTTATTGATCTCACTGACAAGATCATCGATCTGCCCTTCGACCGGACGGACGGAAATTTCCGGATCCAATAGTCCCGTCGGACGGATGATCTGCTCTGCCCGAAGCAGTTCATGTTCCTGTTCGTAAACATTCGGAGTTGCGGAAACAAACAGCATCTGATCGATCTTTGACTCAAACTCCTCAAAATTAAGCGGACGGTTGTCCAATGCGGACGGCAGACGGAACCCATAATCTACCAGCGTCTGCTTTCTTGACCGGTCGCCGGCATACATACCGCGGATCTGCGGAACGGTAATATGGGATTCATCGATCAGGATCAGGAAATCATCCCCGAAGAAATCGATCAGTGTGCTTGGCGTTGCTCCGGCCGGAAGTCCTGCCAGATGCCTGGAATAATTTTCAATTCCGGAACAAAATCCGGTCTCACGCAGCATTTCAATATCAAAATTGGTCCTTTCCGCAATTCTCTGCGCTTCCAGAAGCTGATCATTTTCTTTAAAATATTCAACGCGTTCTTCTAATTCCTCTTTTATCGTTTCTATCGCTCTCTCAATCTGTTCTTCCGGCACCGCATAATGAGATGCCGGGAAAATTGCCACGAAATTCAGACTTCTTTTAATCTCTCCGGTTAAAATATCAAATTCGGTGATACGATCGATCTCATCACCGAAAAATTCAATCCGAACTGCGTCTTCAAAAGTCGATATCGGAACGATCTCCAAAACATCCCCTTTTACACGGAATGTTCCTCTTTTAAAATCCAGTTCGTTGCGGACATATTGAATATCGATCAGTTCCCGGATGACATCATCTCTATCCTTTTGCATTCCCGGCCGCAGAGAGATCATCATCTCCGCGTAGCTTTTTCGGTCACCGATACCATAAATACAGGATACACTCGAAACAACGATCACATCTTTTCGCTCGATCAATGCGGCTGTCGCACTGTGGCGCAGCTTATCGATCTCATCATTGATCGAAGAATCTTTTTCAATATACGTATCCGTAGACGGAACATACGCCTCCGGTTGATAATAATCATAATAGGAGACAAAATATTCGACCGCATTATTCGGAAAAAATTCTTTAAACTCACTGTATAACTGTGCCGCAAGCGTCTTATTATGAGCGATGACAAGCGTCGGTTTATTTAAAGCCTGAATGATATTTGCCATCGTAAATGTCTTACCGGATCCGGTTACCCCAAGTAAGGTTTCAAACTGATTGCCTTCTTTAAATCCCTTCACCAGTTCAGCGATCGCCTGCGGCTGGTCTCCGGTCGGTTTATATTCCGATACTAATTCAAAATGATCCATAGTTGTTCTTACTCCTCTTCCTGATGGATTTTCTTTGCATAATCCTGCAATTCTGATGCCTGATATCTTCTCTCACCTGCATCAAAATTTTCCCCAACAAATTCTGCCCTCTCCATTTATCTATACAGAACCTGTTCTCATCCTTCATAGAACGACCAATTCCCCAGATTCGATCTTTCACAGCACATTCCGCAATTATTTCTTCACCTGTCTTCTCCAGTTTTTCAGCAAGTTCAGGATTATGACAAAATTTTTCAAGTACTCCTCTGTAAACAATTTCTTCTCTTACCTTTATCCAAATCTTATCATCAAAATGCTGCACAACTCTGCCTAATGCTTTTATTTCTGCTACATTATTTGTCTGCAAAATTTTTTCTGCTACTTCCAGATCTCGAAACAGTACTGCCTTTTCATACATCATATACTGTTCCATTGATGAAAACTTGATACCATCAACTGTAAATTCAGATAGATACCAATTACTCAAATACCCATTTTCTTCTTCTGGATTATGAAAGCAGATCATATTTCTTTCCTCCCGTAACTATCAACAGTCTTACGACACATTAAGTCCACACTGCTCTCCCACCTTATGAACAGCCACATACAAATCAAGATCATGCAGGCCAGGATATGCTTCAAACATAAATTTGATCGGGAGCAGTTTAACGACTTCTTTGCTGGGAAGTCTGTATATCCATTGAAACAATGCATAAAATTGTCCAATCCAGTTTGGAGCAAATCCTCCTGCCGTTTTTCCCTGCTTTGGTTCATATTTATCATTTTCCAGGAAATAATTGTATAACGTTTCTGCATCCATTGTACAAACATAAGCCTGTCCTTCATCGACCATAGCTCTTGTATAGCTTTTCATATATGACTCTATAAAATCCGCCACATCAATTCCAGGATAATGTTCTTCTGCATATTCAAATAATTTTCCTTGATTTTCAACAACTTCTTCCAAGTAACTTTTACTAAACACTTCACACATATTTGCTTCTTCCAATAGTAGTTTTAACACCTTACGTACAATTATAAAATTTTCATCTATTCTAGAACTAATAAATATTTTTACTTTATCATTAACTGTTTGATTTCTCCCCCAAATATCCTCTGTCCTTTGCTATGTTTAGCCCTTCAAATATTTTTCTACTTCCCGATCAAACTCAGAGACATATTCCCAATCCTGCATACTCATTAACACGCCATCTTCCGCCATTAATTCAGCATAATCTATGAACATTGTTACTAATCGATTAAGACGAGTTAATTCTTTTTCATTTAAGTAGTTTTTAGCAATTCCAATATCTCTCTTCAATATTTTACCTTCCGGTGCGTCTTTCCATGTAGTTAATCCCATAGATGGTTTTTCAGAATCAGCACGTTCGTATATGAGTTCCGCAGCAGTTTTCCCGGTTATTGCAAAATGCAACTTGTTTTGCACGAACGCATAAAATGCTTTCGTTGTTTCGCTATTCTTGTCATAATCATAACTGCATTGTTCAAATACATCTGTTATTTTTTGATATGCCCTTCGTTCACTCGCTCTTATTTCTCGAATGCGTTCTAGCAATTCGTCAAAATAATCTTTTCCAAAAGGCTTACCATTTTTTAACATATCATCATTAAGTACAAAGCCTTTTATGATATATTCTTTTAATGTTTTTATTGCCCATTGTCGAAAACGTGTAGCCTTTTTAGAATTTACTCTATAACCAACTGCAATGATTGCATCCAAATTATAACATTTTACATTTCGTGATACATTTCTATTTCCCTCTTTTTGAACTACCGAGAAAAACTCGGTAGTTGACTTTTCATCCAATTCTTCTTCTCGAAAAATGTTCTTTAAATGCAAAGAAATATTATCCGTAGAACAATCAAATAATTCAGCCATCGCCTTTTGTGTCAACCAAAAAGTCTCTTCATGAAAAAAAACACTGACACATATATTTGTTTTATCTATCTGATACAACACAATCTCATGTTCTTTATTCATCGTTATCCCCTCTTTTCATCTCATTACGAATTTTTCCTGCAAAAAGTCACAAAATATTCGACCGCATTATTCGGAAAAAATTCTTTAAACTCACTGTATAACTGTGCCGCAAGCGTCTTATTATGGGCGATGACAAG
>DVKZ01000090.1 GCA_018715775.1 Candidatus Fimousia stercorigallinarum
AGTTTAAAGATCTTCAGGATCTTGTGGAACGATTGTCCAGTAAGGAGATTAATAAGCGTACGGTAGAAAGTTTTATTAAATCCGGAGCGCTTGACAGCCTGAAAGGCAATCGAAGACAAAAGATGATGATCTATCTTCAGGTTATTGAAAGTGTTCAGAAGGAACGGAAAAATGAGATGGCGGGTCAGATGTCCCTGCTTGATTTCTTAAATGAAGATGAAAAAGAGCAGTTTGAAATCAGTTATCCGAATGTAGAAGATTTCAGTAATGAAGAAAAGCTGGCGATGGAAAAAGAGGTTTTAGGCATTTATGCCAGCGGACATCCGTTGGATGAATATGAGGAGCTGCTGAATAAGAATGTTACGGCAACCACAGCGGATTTTGTCATCGATGATGAAACTGGAAAGGCAAAAGCGCATGATCAGGTTCCGTATATCATTGGCGGGATAATTTCGGATAAAACAGTAAAATTAACGAGAAATAACCAGAATATGGCGTTTATTACGCTGGAGGATCTGCGTGGAACAGTAGAAGTTGTCGTGTTTCCGAGGGACTATTCGATTTATCAGAATGATCTGAAAGAAGATGCAAAAGTGTTTATTCAGGGAAGAGCACAAGTATCGGAAGAAGAGGCAAAATTAATCTGCAGCCAGGTTATTCCGTTTGATCAGGTGCCAAAGGAAATTTGGATCCAGTTTATGGATAAGGATGAGTATTTTGCGCAGAGCAGCAGGCTGACCGGTCTGTTACAGGAGCACAAAGGCAGCAGTCCTGTTGTGGTATTTTGTAGAAAAGAAAGGGCTATAAAGCGTCTGCCGGCTGAATTATCCATAAAAGCAGATGAAGCGTTTTTGGAACAACTGTACAAAATATACAAAACGGAAAATATAAAGGTGGTTGATAAGACTATTGATAAATTAAAAAAAATGTATTAAAATAAACTCGATTGTAGGTTAGTATGGTATGGAATCTATATTACGCATGAGTTTATTATGGAGGAACTGAACTATGGAGAACAAGGTAATCAAAACAATTGGCGTTTTAACAAGTGGTGGAGATGCACCTGCTATGAACGCAGCGGTTCGTGCGGTAGTACGTACAGCCATTGCCCGCGGATTAAGCGTAAAAGGAATTTTACGTGGTTACAGCGGACTTTTAAACGAAGAGATCATCGATATGACGGAAAAGAGCACATCGAATATCATTTCGCGTGGTGGTACGATTCTTCGTACAGCTCGTTGTGAAGAATTTAAGAATCCGGAAGTACAGAAAGTAGCGGCTGATATTTGTAGAAAACACGGTATTGACGGTTTAGTTGTTATCGGTGGTGATGGATCTTTCAGGGGTGCCGGATGTCTTGCAAAATTAGGAATCAATACGGTTGCATTACCTGGTACGATCGATTTGGATATCGCTTGTACAGAATATACGATCGGATTTGATACAGCAGTTAATACAGCTATGGAAGCGATTGATAAGATCAAAGATACATCAATTTCTCATGAACGATGCAGCATCATCGAGGTAATGGGTCGTGATGCCGGATATATCGCATTATGGTGTGGTATGGCAACAGGTGCTGAAAATATCCTGATTCCTGAAAAGTTTGATGGAAACCTTCCTCAGACGGAGATGGAAGTCATCGAAAGCATCTTGAGATCTCGTGCAAAAGGTAAGAAACATCATTTGATCGTTAATGCAGAAGGTATCGGTCATTCTTATGGTATGGCTAAGAGAATTGAAGCTGCAACAGGTATTGAAACAAGAGCAACGATCCTTGGTCATATGCAGCGTGGTGGTAACCCAACTGCGATCGACCGTTTCCATGCATCAATGATGGGTGCATACGCAGTAGATTTATTGATCCGCGGCGGTAACAAACGAGTTGTTGGTTATAAACATGGTGAATACTATGATTTAGACATCCAGGAAGCATTATCAATGACAAAGAATATCGACGAATATCAGCTTGAGATTGCAAAAATTCTTGGAAAAACAGTAGGAGATTATCACTAAGATCGTGTGATAGTTCAATTTCAAACATTCAATGGCTGACCGGTGTATACCGGTATAAAAGCCATCCATAGAAATACTAGAATAAGAATATTCGGCGGAGACTCGCGCTTGAAAGCTTGGGTCGATGAGGATATTCTTATTTTTTTGTTTATTTGGAGATAGGAGCAAGCCTGGTTTATCCGCCCGTTTTTTACAACAGCATCTAAAATCTTAACAACGATTTAATATCATATTTTTCTGGGGTATGGTATAATCTATATATCAATAAGATGGAGAAAATAACATGATTGAGAGTAAACAAAATCAACAAATACGAAATATCATAAAGCTCAGCAGACAGGCAAAAGAGCGAAAAAAGAAAAAGGTATTTCTTGTAGAAGGCGCGCGGATGTTTCGGGAGGCTCCGAAAGAACAGATTGTAAAAGTTTATGCGACGCAGAACTTTTATCAAAACAATAAACCGCTTTTTGACGGAATCGCTTTCGAGCTCGTAAGCGATAAAGTATTTAAAGAGATTTCCGACACGGTGACGCCACAGGGAGTTCTTGCAGTGATTCGGCAAAAACAGTGGAAATTAGAAGAACTGGTAAATCATGGAGAATGTCCATTTTTACTCATTTTGGAGAATCTGCAGGATCCGGGTAACTTGGGAACGATCCTCCGCACAGGCGAGGGTGCCGGCATTACGGGAGTGATCATGAGCAAAGATACGGTAGATATTTATAATCCGAAAGTGATTCGTTCTACCATGGGATCTGTTTACCGGGTTCCTTTTACATATGTTGAGGATTTGAAGGATGTTATGAAGCTTTTAAAAGAACATCATATTACTTCTTATGCAGCACATCTGAAGGGCGAAAATGTATACGAACGAGATTTTCGAAGCGCTTGCGCCTTTTTGATCGGGAATGAAGGCAATGGTCTGACAGACGAGATCAGCACCATGGCTGAACAATATATTAAAATACCGATGTGCGGAAAGTTGGAATCTTTAAATGCAGCAATAGCGGCGGCTGTCCTCATGTATGAAACAAGAAGACAAAGATTATAATGAAGAAGGGAGGATATGTATGATAACAGTATATTGGCTGATCGGTGCGGCCGCTCTGCTGATCCTGGAAATGATCACAGTCAGTCTGACAAGTATCTGGTTTGCAGGTGGAGCGATCGTTGCAGCAATTTTATCATTATTTATTGATAATCTCGTGATTCAGATTGTCGTTTTTACAATTGTTTCGGTTATCCTTTTAATTCTTACAAGGCCGATGGCTGTGAAGTATGTAAATTCGAAAGTAGAAAAAACAAATGTCGATGCCTTAATTGGAAAACGCTGTAAAGTAGCTGAGACGATTTATCCGGATGAAGGGGCAGGCAAGATCATCATTAACGGTGTGGAATGGATGGCGAGGCCAAAGGATGGAGTCAGTGAGATCAAAGAAGGTACAGAAGTAGTGATCCGGGAAATTTCCGGGGTAAAATTAATTGTAGAACCTGTTGGTGATCAATAAATAAAAGGGAAGAAAAGGAGAGAAAGATAATGGGCAGCATTATATTGTTTTTAATTTTTATTATTTTTATTGTGGTGATCGTTGCATCCTGCATCAAGATTGTTCCACAGGCGCATACGTATGTAATCGAGCGGCTGGGAACTTATTATACGACCTGGACGGCCGGTCTTCATATCAAAATACCATTTATTGACCGTGTTGCAAGAAAGGTTACTTTAAAAGAGCAGGTGGTTGATTTCGCACCACAGCCGGTTATTACAAAGGATAACGTAACGATGCGAATTGATACAGTCGTATTTTTTCAGATCACAGATCCAAAGCTGTTTGTATATGGGGTAGAAAATCCGATCATGGCGATCGAAAATCTGACGGCAACAACGCTTCGTAATATTATTGGTGATCTCGAACTGGATGAGACATTAACTTCTCGTGAAGTGATCAATACAAAGATGCGTGCAACATTAGATGAAGCGACAGATCCTTGGGGAATCAAAGTGAACCGTGTAGAACTGAAAAATATCATTCCACCGGCTGCGATCCAGGATGCGATGGAAAAACAGATGAAGGCAGAACGAGAACGCCGGGAACAGATCCTGATCGCAGAAGGTGAGAAAAAATCAGCGATCCTTCGAGCAGAAGGTCATAAGGAATCAGTGATTCTGGAAGCGGAAGCGGATAAGCAGGCTGCGATCTTGAAAGCGGAGGCAGCAAAAGAAGCGATGATCCGTGAAGCAGAAGGAGAGGCACAGGCCATCTTGAATATCCAGCAGGCAAATGCGGATGGTCTTCGTTTTATTAAAGAAGTCGCTGCAGATGACAGCGTGATCAAGCTAAAGAGTCTGGAAGCCTTTGAAAAAGCTGCAGATGGAAAAGCAACAAAGATTATTATCCCATCGGAGATCCAAGGACTTGCGGGAATGGTAAAATCTTTGACAGAAGTTGCAGCTGATGTTAGTGAAAAATAAATTTGAGAAAAAAACATCTCCCGCAGAAGCGTCATTACTGACATAGAATTCTGCGGGAGATGTTTTTGGGGCGTCGGAGTTAAAACATGTTATGATCCGACAGTCCTTTTTTGAAGGAGCCAAATAGAATGGTATGGAGTTTGATTATGGCCTACAAGGAGTCTTACTTTGCTGCAGGCTTTCTTAATACGCCTAAGAGAACTGCACCGGCGATGGAACCAACGATCAATGCAACGATGTACATGAAAGGATTTCCGATCGTTGCGATTACGAATACGCCGCCGTGTGGAGCTCGTAATGTACATCCGAACAACATAGATAATGCTCCTGCAACACCGGATCCAACAACACAAGATGGGATTACGTGGATCGGATCTCCTGCAGCATATGGGATGGCGGCTTCTGAGATGAAGCAAAGTCCCATAATCGCATTTACCGGTGCGGATTTACGGTCATTGTCTGTAAATTTATTTTTAAATAGCCAGGATGCGATCGCAATGGCAATCGGAGGTACCATACCGCCGACCATAACAGCTGCCATAATCTGGAATCCTGCGGTTGTTTCATAAGCAAGTGCTCCGGTACCGAATACGTAAGCTGCCTTGTTGAACGGACCACCCATGTCGATCGACATCATACCGCCTAAAACAGCGCCAAGAATGATCGCATTAGAACCGCCTAAAGAATTCAACGCATCCGCAAGCAAGCCGTTTAACCATCCAAAGAACGGATTAACTGCCAACATGATCACACTGATACCCAATAAACCGATAACCGGATAGATCAGCATCGGCCGCAGACCATCCATGGAGGAAGGCATCTTTTCCGTAGCTTTTTCCAGTGCTAATACAAGATAACCAGCAATGAAACCGGCAAATAATGCGCCGATAAAACCGCCGGAAATAACGGCAATGCTGGAATCAAATGCAGATGCAAATGTCGTTCCCGCACTGGCAAGAGATCCTCCGACGAAACCAACCATCAGACCAGGTCTGTCAGCAATGCTCATTGCAATATATCCTGCAAGGATTGGAAGCATAAATCCAAAGGCTGCATCACCACAGGATTTGAAGAATGCTGCGATCGGTGTGTTTTTACCAAAGTTGCCAGGATTAATGCTATAATCATCTAATAAGAACGCAAGTGCGATCAAAATACCGCCTCCAATGACGAATGGAAGCATATGAGAAACACCGTTCATCAAATGTTTGTAAACTTGACGGCCAAGTCCTTCGCCTTCGGAACTGTCTTCATCAGCCTCTGATCCGCCGGCGTGGTGATAGATCGGAGCTTCACCGTTAACTACTTTTTGTACTAATTCTTCTGATTTATGAATACCGTCTGCAACAGCCACTTTGATCAGCGGTTTACCATCGAAACGAGCCATTTCTACATTCTTGTCTGCTGCAATGATAATGCCGTCGCAGTCAGCGATTTCCTGTTTCGTTAATATGTTTTTTGCACCACCGGAACCGTTTGTTTCTGCTTTAACCGGATAACCGAGCGCTTTTCCTGCATTTTCCAGTGCTTCAGCAGCCATGTAAGTATGTGCGATACCGGTTGGACAAGCAGTAACTGCTAAAACGCGGTAACCATCTTTTGCAGGAGCAGCAGGTGCTTCTTCTTTTTCTATACCGAATTTTTCTGCTTCTTTTTGATCAATAATACTTAAAAACGTATCTTTATCGGTTGTTTCCAATAAAGATTTACGAAAAGATTCATCCATTAACATAGTAGAAAGTCGAGATAATACTTCCAGATGTACATCGCTTCCGGATGAAGGTGCTGCAATCATAAAGAAAAGGGTGGAAGGATTTCCATCTAATGCTTCACAATCAACACCGGAAGGTATGGTAGCAGCCACAAGCCCAGGTTTGATAACCGCATCACATTTTGTATGTGGAATACAGATACCGTCTGCGATCGCTGTCGGACCTTGTTCTTCACGTGCCATAATACCGGCTTTGTAGCCATCTTTACTTGAAATGTTTCCATTCTTGTCATGCATATCGATCAGCAGATCAAATACTTCTGCTTTGGTTGTTGCAGATGCATGAAGTGCCAATCCACTGCTTTTGAGTAAGTCTGTAATTCGCATAAGCGTCCTCCTTAATTGTTTTACATAAAATATATTATCCATCGTTACCGTTATTATACTCCTCAATACGGTCAAAGTCAAGCAAATACGGTCAAAAAATAAAGAAAATCAATCAAAAAAAAGCATATAGAAAAATAAATACGCAAAATTTCCATTTGGAGGAAAAAAGGTGAATCGATGTAAGAAATTTCTGTTCACAAGAAATTGTCAACATTAAATTATGACTTGCTTCCGCCTATAATGAATTCAAGAAACAAAGAAACAAGTAAGGTCATGATAAGGAGGATAAGAATGAGCGAATCTTGGTTAAAACTTGAAGGTAAAACAATCATTGTTACTGGCGGGGCATCCGGAATCGGAAAAGCAGTTGCTCAGGGATTCTTAAATGTCGGAGCAAACGTTGTTATTTCCGATATGGCACCGGAAGCGCCGGAAATGGAAGCAGAAGAAGGCAGATTACTGTATGTAAGCACAGATGTTACCAATGCGGAACAAGTGGAAGAAATGGTAAAAAAGACGGTAGAAACATTTGGTACCGTGGATGTATTGGTAAATAACGCAGGTATCAATATTCCTCGTCTTCTGGTAGATCCAAAAGATCCGAAAGGTCAGTATGAATTAGATGAAGCTGTATGGGATAAAGTATGCAATGTTAACTTAAAAGGTGTATTTTTCTGTGCACAGGCAGTTGGCCGTGTATTAGTAGAAAAAGGTTCCGGAGTTATCATTAATATGTCTTCAGAAAGCGGTCTGGAAGGATCCGAAGGACAAAGTGTATATGCAGCAACAAAAGCAGCTGTTGTATCTTTAACAAGATCATGGGCAAAAGAACTTGGTAAACATGGTGTTCGTGTTGTCGGCGTTGCACCTGGTATTATGGAAGCTACCGGCCTTCGTACGATCGCATATGAATCAGCACTTGCTTATACAAGAGGAATCACAGTAGATGATCTGAGAGCAGGTTATGCGAAAACATCGACAACACCATTAGGACGTTCCGGTAAATTAACAGAAGTTGCTGATATGTGCGTATATCTTGCAAGTGATCGTTCTTCTTATGTACATGGTGTAACAATCAACGTCGCAGGTGGTAAGACAAGAGGATAAAATTACCAGTGTGCAGGCGTTAGAAAAACTTATATAATTTATATAATACAAAGTTATAAAACACGTGTTTAATTGTAGCAATGAGAAGGAGGATAAAGATGACGTATTTTATGATTGTTGCGGTGGGATTTTTGTTTGCGACGTGTCTGCAATTTTTATTTCAGATGCATCAGATGAAAAGTTTCAATGTATGCTATGGAAGACTTCGCAGAATGGGACGTGTAGCGATCGGAAAATCAAGAGGATTCTTTTATGCAGGTGCGATTGTTTTACTTGCGATCGATCAGGACGGAATCATTCTTGATGGGGCATACATGAAAGGATTTACCATGCTTGCAAAATTTAAAGATTGGGAT
>DVKZ01000091.1 GCA_018715775.1 Candidatus Fimousia stercorigallinarum
ACGCATTCATCAGGCGTACTTCATTCCCCGGATATAAGCGGAAATATTTTTTCGGAGGATCGATCATAAAATCATCTCTCTCAATATACAATTCCCGTCCAAATGGCATCTGTCTTGTTCCCATCTCCGGATTTTCCACGTTATTCACCACTTCAAGCATCTCCGTCTCTCCTTCCGGATAGTTCGTAATGATCAGCTTGATCGGATCGGTAACAGCATACATACGCGCTCTCGTACTTTTCAGATCATCTCTTAAGAAATGTTCGAGCATCGCATAATCAACGGAACTCTGGCTCTTAGATACCCCTACCTGTTCCATAAATGTTTTAATGGCACTTGGTGTAAAACCGCGACGTTTTAATGCACTCAAAGAGACGAGACGCGGATCATCCCATCCATCAACGGTTCCTTCTTCTACCAGTTTTTTAATGTAACGTTTTCCTGTGATCACATTTGTCAAATATAATTTTGCAAATTCAATCTGCTTTGGCGGATTTTCAAATTCACATTCGCGCACAACCCAATCGTACAGCGGACGATGATCTTCAAATTCCAAAGTACAAATAGAATGTGTCACTCCCTCGATCGCGTCTTCGATCGGATGGGCAAAATCATACATCGGATAAATACACCACTTATCTCCGGTATTGTGATGGTGCATCCGTGCGATACGATAGATGATCGGATCTCTCATATTGATATTTCCGGATGACATATCAATCTTCGCACGAAGAACCTTGCTTCCGTCCGGAAACTCCCCATTCTTCATTGCTGTGAATAAATCCAGATTTTCTTCTACAGTACGTTCCCGGTAAGGACTGTTTTTTCCCGGTTCCGTTAACGTTCCACGGTATTCGCGGATTTCCTCCGGCGTCAGATCGCAGACATATGCTTTCCCTTTTTTGATCAGCTTTACGGCATATTCATACATCTGATCAAAATAGTCGGATGCATAATAGTATTTGTCTCCGTAATCTGCACCCAGCCACTCTACATCTTTTAAAATCGATTCCACAAATTCTGTCTTTTCTTTTGTCGGATTTGTATCATCAAAACGAAGATTGAACTTCCCATTGTATTTCTTCGCTAATCCATAATTCAATAAAATTGATTTTGCATGTCCAATATGAAGATATCCATTTGGTTCCGGCGGGAAACGGGTAACCACTTTTGCACATTTTCCCTCTGCAATATCATGATCAATAATCTGTTCGATAAAATTTTTAGAAATGGTTTCTTCCATTATATATCCTCCCGTTTTCATGTCACTTTTATGGAATTTTATCATAAACGGTTTTCTAATTCAAGCTTTTATAAAGATGCGATCATAACCTGCATGGTTCCATCCAGGATCGTCTCTTGCTGATCCGAACAGATCACGAAATTATCGCCTTTTTTCACTTCCATCGTATCTAATGTTCCGCTTCCTTCGATCACGCTGACCATCTGAAATGGTTTATCATTTATGATCGTATTTTTCCCATTCAGATCGTATTTATCGACTGCAAAAAATTCACTTTTGATCAAAGTCGTTCTGCTGCCGTTTTCCAGATCACTGCTGACAAAATCATTCTGCTGCGCGATATCCGCCGGCACTTTCGTAACATCGATCGACTGCTGTACATGCAGTTGTCTTTCACTTCCGTCTTTTTGTTTGCGGTGATAATCGTATACACGGTACGTAATATCAGAAGACTGCTGTGCTTCATAGATCAGAGAACCACTGCAGATCGCATGCAGTGTTCCGGAAGGAATATAGAAAAAGTCCCCTTCTTTGATTTTGAAAGTATTTAATAAGTGATCATAATCATCTTCTTCCACCGCTTTTACAAATTCTTCTTTTGTCTTTGCATGATGCCCCATTACCATCTGTGTTCCTTCATCTGCCTGCAGAACATACCAACATTCTGTTTTTCCAAGAGAATTCTCATATTTTGCTGCATAGGCATCGTCCGGATGAACCTGTACGGATAAATTATCATTGGCATCAATAAATTTTACTAATAATGGAAATTGATCTCCATCAATATCTCCAAATAATTCCCGATGTTCGTCAAACAACTGTGCGAGTGTCATACCCGCATATTCCGTATTTTCAATCATGCAGTTACCATTTTTATGTGCAGAGATCGTCCATGCTTCACCGGTGTGGTCACTTGGTATATCATATCCGTAAACATCACGAAGTTTTTTCCCTCCCCAGATCATTTCCTTAAAAACCGGTTTCATTTTTAAAATATGTCCCATACTTTCTTCTCCTTATTCTTCTGATTTACCTCTTAATCGATTCACTTTTCTTTTTACATTTCTTGTCAGCACTTCCCGAAATGTCAGGGAACGCAGCATCCGGTCACCTGGGATATACTGATTAATTGCTCTTAGCACCGCTTTCGGTTCTTGTGTGGAAAAGGAAAAATCACCACTCTTTTTTGTATGTATAGAAAAACGCGGGATGGATTTTCCCTTCCTCATAACCGATGCTGCAATGTAATCCACTTCCTCCCATGGAATCTGTATATAATCATTCACATTTCGATCATTATAAAATTCAAATGCATGATCTCCGACAATGATCTTTCCATACGTGGCCAGGCCATGATGAGAAGCTGCCTTTACCGATATATCCACTTTTGTATTCAACGACTGAACCATATGTAATCTCCATTTCTTTTTCTTAAATCTAACAGTAACATTCCTTGATTATAGCATAAAAACTATAGGATTTATATATAATCCAATGCTTCTCGGACATTTGCAACCCCAATTAATTTCATATCACTTTTTATTCTTATATTGTCTATATCAGCTTTTGGCATAATACAGGTATGAAATCCCATTTTCTCTGCCTCAATGATCCTCTGCTCTGCCTGAGAAACTCCCCGGATTTCCCCGACTAACCCGACTTCCCCGAATATGATCGTATCAGCCGGCAATGCCCGGTTTTTATAACTCGATGCGATCGCAAAAATAATTCCAAGATCGATGGCCGGCTCCCCAAGCCGCATGCCTCCGGCCAGATTAACATAAGCATCACATCCGCCAAGTTGAAGGCCGACTCTCTTTTCCAATACTGCCATCAGCAGGTTCACCCTGTTGTAATCAATTCCAACGGCCGTTCTTCTGGGCATATTAAAACTCGTCGGCGATACAAGAGCCTGGATTTCGATCAGTACCGGCCTCGTTCCTTCCAGTGAACACACAACAACCGACCCCGGCGCATCAATCGGACGTCCATTTAACATGATCTGCGAAGGATTTTCCACTTCTGCAAGTCCATTGCTTCTCATTTCAAATACACCGATCTCGTTCGTGGATCCAAACCGGTTTTTCACACTTCGCAGGATCCGGTAAAGCGCCTGTCTATCTCCTTCAAAATAAAGAACCGTATCCACCATATGTTCTAATGTCCTTGGCCCCGCAACGACGCCTTCTTTTGTAACATGTCCGACAATAAAAATAGCAATATTATGTTCTTTTGCAATCTTCATCAGCCTTGCTGTCACCTCGCGAACCTGGGATACACTTCCCGCTGCTGAAGAAACCGCTTCCGAATACATCGTCTGGATCGAATCAATCACCATAAATTCCGGTTTTGTCTTCAAAATCCCATCCACGATCGCATCCATGTCCGTTTCACACAAAAGCATCAGTTCTCCTTGAAATTCCCCAATCCTGGAAGCTCTCATCTTGATCTGATGCAGGGATTCCTCCCCGGAAACATATAAAACTTTTCTGCCTGCATTTGCCAGATTGCGGCATACCTGTAAAAGCAACGTTGACTTTCCAATTCCCGGATCGCCCCCGACTAAAGAGAGAGAACCTCTGACAATTCCTCCATTTAATACTCGGTCCAGTTCTTTCATATGCGTCGGGATCCGTTCTTCTTCTTTTGTGGAAACTTCTACGATATTCGTAGGAAAGGCTAAAGCTTTCTTCGCTTTAGCCCCTTTCTTCGTCGATGTCTCTACATATTCTTCTACAAATGTATTCCATGCTTTACAAGACGGACACTGTCCCATCCACTTTGCAGATTCATATCCGCATTCCTGGCAAAAATAGATTGTCTTTGCCTTTGCCATATGACTGCCCCTATAATTTCATGATCTTAACGAACACCGGTTGTCCGGCATTCATCTCCAGACCAATACTTAATTTCCCGCCAAGATTTGTTTTCATTCTTCCAATGTTCGTATCATCAACGTATACCTTATATTCTTTTTCCGGTTCTAATTCAAGCGTGATCTGAGCATCATTCATTCCTTCCGTTTCAAAGGATACCATAGAATCCGACGCTTTAAAATTATGTACAGACGTTCCCGGAACTGACTCATAAACCATCATACCATTTTTTTCTAATTTGGTGATCGTGTTATATGTTTTAATTTTATATAAATCTCCTTCAAACATGAAGTCCGCTTTTTTCGTTTTCTGAGTAAGCGTATAATCTCCAAAATTTAATGCGTGATCATCGGTAACGGTAATCAAATCTTTTACTACTGCCATGCTTATTTCCTCCTAAATTATCAAGCACTTTCTATTTTATAATATCAATATTATAACTTATTTTATCTTTTAAGGCTACCTTTCCTTTTAACAAAATATCAATTGTCCATCCTTTTTCCGCAGACTGATCTCCGAACCTTCCATGACTTCTTCATTTAATAACAGATCCGCCAGTTTATCTTCTATCTCCGTCTGGATTACACGGCGAAGCGGTCTTGCCCCATATTTTTCATCGTACCCTTTTTCTGCCAGATAGTCGTAAACATAACGGGATACTTTCAACGTAATGCCCATATGATCCTGAATACGTGCGCTAAGTTCTTTCATCATCAGTTTTGCAATATCCCTCACTTCTGCTCTCGTCAGAGAATGGAAAACGATGATCTCATCAATACGGTTTAAAAACTCCGGACGAAACATCTGCCGTACTTCCTGCATCACTGCCTGTTTCATCTGCTCATGATTCTTTTCCCGATCATCTGAAACCCCAAATCCGAGCCTTTTTGGAGAAATAATCCGATTTGCTCCTGCATTGGAAGTCATGATTATGATCGTATTTTTAAAGTCAATCTTCCGTCCCTGCGAATCAGTCACATGTCCATCATCTAATATTTGAAGCAGGATATTGAAAACATCCGGATGTGCTTTTTCAATTTCATCAAATAAAATCACGGAATATGGTTTTCTCCTTACCCGTTCACTCAACTGTCCGCCATCTTCAAAGCCAACATATCCCGGAGGAGAACCAATGAGTTTCGATACACTGTGTGGTTCCATATATTCCGACATATCTACGCGGATCATCTCTTCTTCACTTCCAAACACGGCTTCCGCCAACGCTTTGGATAATTCTGTTTTTCCGACTCCTGTCGGACCGAGGAATAAGAACGATCCGATTGGTCGATTTGGCGATTTCAGACCGATCCGGTTTCTTTTTACTGCTTTAGAAATTGCAGAAACCGCTTCATCCTGTCCGATCACCCGTTCATGCAGGATTTTTTCCATATTGCGCAGCCTTTTTTTCTCGCTCGTCTGCATCTGCGTTACCGGAATATTCGTCCACATCATAACAACTTCTGCAATATCATCCGGTGTCACAGTCATGAGATTTTGATTGCCTTTTTTCTCCCATGCGGCGGATTTTTTCAAATACGAAGCTTTTAACTTTTCAAATTCTTTTTTTATTTTTCCTGCTTCAGCAATTTCTCTGTCAATCAATTTCTGCTCAAAAGCATCTGACATTCTTCCAAGTTCCGTTTCCATCGTCTTTAGTTCTTCCGGCTTTACATGAATCCCCATCGTCTTCCTTGAGCCTGCTTCATCGATCAGATCAATCGCTTTATCCGGTAAAAACCGATCATGCACATATCGCTTTGATAGCTGTACTGCCGCGAGAACACTTTCTTCCGGAATTACCACATGATGATGATCTTCAAATCGTGATTTTAGTCCGTTGATGATCTCAACACTTTCTTCTAAAGACGGTTCTAATACTTCAATCGGCTGGAAACGCCTTTCCAATGCCGCATCTTTTTCAATGTATTTTGTATATTCTGCTCTCGTTGTTGCCCCGATCAGCTGAATCTCTCCTCGAGCAAGTGATGGCTTCAGAATGTTCGATGCATCAATGGCACCCTCCGCACCGCCGGCACCGATGATCGTGTGGATCTCATCGATAAATAAAATAATATCTCCGGACATCTTTACTTCGTTGATGATTTTTTTAATCCGTTCTTCAAATTCACCTCGATACTTGGAACCGGCCACAACACCGGACAGATCCAGGCTGAGCAGACGCTTGTCTTTCATCTGTTCCGGAACATTCTGATCTGCGATCAATTGGGCAAAACCTTCTACCACTGCCGTTTTCCCAACTCCCGGTTCTCCGACAAAGCAAGGATTATTTTTTGTTCTCCGGCTTAAAATCTGAATCAGACGTTCCAGTTCCTTTTTTCTTCCAATAACAGGATCCAGTTTCCCTTCTGCCGCAAGCTGCGTCAGATCCGTACTATACTGACTGATCGTATCGGTATATTTCTGATTTTGTACAACCTTTCCCTGTAATTCTGCTTTTGCGGCATTCGTATCTAGTCCTGCTGCCAACAGACAATCCATAAAAACTTTATTCGTCTGAATTCCCAATTCTGTTAAAATCTGATTCGCCACGCACTCTCGGTCAGAGAGCAGGCTGCACAAAATATGTTCCGTACCGACAGCCTGGAATCCATACCGCATAGCCAGCTGTTCACTTCTTTCTAAGATATACATGATCCGCGGCGTAAATTCTCTCCCCGGTTCCTTCGTGCCATCTGCAAAAATATCATCTTTATGAACCAAATTAATGACATCCGCTTCCCTGACACCATGATTTTGAAGCACTTTCGCCGCAACACCGTCTCGTGCCCAGATCAGGCCGATCAACAAATGTTCCGTGCCGACATACTCGTGTCCAAACTCTTCTACTGCCAGCCTCGCATGCTCAAGCGCGCACTCCGCTGTTATGGTAAATGGTAAACCCATATGACTAATCCTCCTGAATATTCATAATTTCATCATATAACTGATTGATAATATGATGCATCTCGTCTTTTGAGATCTCTTTGCATATTGCCTGCGCGATCGTCATCCGCAGAGCCAGATTCATCTCCTCGACTTCCTGGCTTTTTTCCTTCGTCTGCACGCTGACAACCGCCCCTTTTCTACGGTCTAAAGTCAGATATCCTTCCTGGCGCAACATTCCGTATGCCTTGTTCACCGTATGCATATTCACCCCCAGATAATCTGCCATCTGGCGAACGGATGGAAGAGATTCTCCACTTTGCAGTTCTTCTTTTGCAATCCCCATCACAATCTGATTGCGAAGCTGTATGTAGATAGCTTCATCACTGTTAAAATCAATTTCTATGATCATGCTCTAACCTTCTTCCTTTTGTAATATGTTCCTCCTGTTATACACATACTAGCACATAAAGTCAATTTTCTCAACCAAATTTCATTGACAAATATTATGACATCCCTTTACAATATATACCTGTCTGACAAAAAGACAGAAAATCTTCTGAGAGGAGAAGCCAAACTTGATTTTTATTGAAAATATTACGATTGAATGTCTGACAAACGATCAGACCCGAAGACTTTACATCTATGTCCCAGAAGAGGCAAATGACCATCCGGACAGAAACTATCCAGTTGTATATATGTTCGACGGACACAATTTATTTTTCGATGAACATGCAACCTATGGGAAATCCTGGGGTTTAAAAACATTTCTAGATGTAAATAACATTCCAATGATCATAGCTGCCGTAGAATGCAACCACGAAGGAAATGGACGTTTAAATGAATATAGTCCTTATCCTGCCCGGTGTTCTTACGGACGGATCAAAGGATATGGCGGCATCTATATGGATTGGCTTGTGAATGAATTAAAACCATATATTGACAGCCATTTCCCAACGCTTCCTGACAGATCTCATACGTTTATCTCCGGGAGTTCTATGGGCGGCCTGATGTCTATCTTTGCTGCCGTACAATATTCAGACTATTTTTCCAAAGCAGCCTGTCTTTCTCCAAGTGTCTGGTTTGGATACAAAAAACTCCTGGAAATGATTCACAGCTCTGATATCCATCCGGAAACCTCTTTCTATATGGATATCGGAAGTGAAGAACTAAAAAAGAAGCCGATCATGATCTACCGCATGCTTGATGTGGAAAAAGAACTGAAAAAGAAAGAAATTCCTGTCCGCTTTCGCATTATTGAGGACGGAACCCATACGGAAGCAAGCTGGGAACAGCAGCTGCCGGTTGTTTTTTCATTTTTCATGAATCCATAGATTCTGATAAACGAAAAGATGCAGAGCCCGTTCACTTGGCCTGCATCTTTTCTATTTTACTTTACTTTGCCTTTTTTAATCGATCGTACTCCGATTATTTATATTGATTTACGAAATCTTATCTGCTTTTCATTCGATTTTCTCATTCTGTTTATATCAGCTTTAAAAGCTTATATACTCTGCCGTCAGCAGCAACGCCGCTATGAGGCGGCGTTGCCACTATTTTTCTATATCATATACTCCCCTGTTTACCCTTGTATTTTATCAAATCATAGATCTCTTATTCAATATGGGCTTCTAATTGGTCAAAATTAATTCACAACAGAATTCTTGTTCAATATGGACACTAAATTGGTCAAAAATGAATGTTCGAACATATTTTCTGGCTATTCTACTCTTTTTGTGATAATATATGCCATATATTTACATTAGGAGAATTATGAATAATGAATCAATTAGCAAGTTATTGTAATACTTTATTCCAGGCCGAAGGGATTTCTTTATATCGATTTTGTAACACCCACAATTTAGAGAGAACCTCGATCCGCCGATTATTAAATGGCGAAAGACTTCCGAAAGAAGAACATTTCGAAGCCTTTGTTCATGCTCTGTCCATTACATCAGCAGAAGCAGACACACTGCGTCAATTTTATCAACGGGAAAAAATTGGTCCGGTCAGTTACGATAACCGGATTTTCATTAAAAAACTGTTAGAAGAAATTGGAGAAGAACATCATTTTCATTTTATCAGAGAACCTCATTCTCAGCATTTCGATCTGCAATTGAAAGATATGGCAGCAGCAACCGATATTCATAATTTTAAAGAGATTCAATACCTGATCCACATACTGTTTACCACTGCAAAATATTTTATTTACAGCAATATTTCCGTTGATCACCCACAATTATTTAAGGTATTGCAGCAATCTTTTTATGAAAAGAATACATCCGTACCGTTTTTCCACCTGTTTACAATGTTAAAAAAATCTTCTCTGCAGCATAACAGC
The DNA here is from genome assembly GCA_018715775.1 of Candidatus Fimousia stercorigallinarum. Lineage (GTDB taxonomy): Bacteria > Bacillota > Clostridia > Lachnospirales > Lachnospiraceae > Fimousia > Fimousia stercorigallinarum. The sequence goes on from DVKZ01000091.1 coordinate 9,344, forward strand.
AATTATAACCTGAATATTTTTACATCTGTGATACCGTTATCCTTTCAGACCAATTCCGTATACTATCCGCTGTATGCTTATGGTTATCCGGTTGCAGAAAATGACTGTACACCATTTCCATATTATGTACTGACTTCAGACTATCTGTTATTAATTGATCTGGAGGGAAAGGAAGCGATCTTGTCCTCTGATCCTGCCCTGATCCGGTCATATCAGAAACAATGTGAAAAGATTCAGGCACGATCAAAACATCTGATCATGCATTCGAATGATCTGATCCAGTCATTAAAAATGCATTCATCTGCTGCAAGTATGGATCCTTCTGTAACTCTTGCTTATACGTTTGATTTTTTTCCGTGTCTATTTCAGATTTATTCCCGGGAATTATTTGCTCCGCGCATAAAACCAGCTTATCGGGAAAATTCAGCTTTAATGCAGATTGTAGATGAAACCTCAAACAATATCAAGCAATTCACCGTTTATGAGGCTTTTGTTGTCTATGAAGGACTTGTAAATTTTGCCAAAACCGGAATTCTGGCGGACAGTCTTGACTTTATCCTGGATCCGTTTCATAAAGAGGAAAGAAGGACAATTTTAGAAAAACTGAAAAATGCATGTATAGATGGAAGTTATCATCTGCACATTTTACCGAAAAACTATTTTCTTAATACACCACAAATTAATATCGAGTTATATAACAATCATCAGATCAGCCTGATTTCCCTCAATCAGCAACATCTCTTTTCCAGGATCAATCTGTCTGAAAACTCGATCTATGACTCCTTCGTAGATTATTTTGAAGGTTTGTCAAAGCAGCCGGACGTAACTTCGGCAAAACACAGCGCAAAGATCATTCAGGATATTATTGTAAAATATCTATAGTCTGACGCAAAAAGGCACAGCCCGGAATAACTCCGTTCTGTGCCTTCTGTATGGACATCATCATTTAAGCTTCATCAATTGCTTTTCCAATGTCATGTCTCATATATTTATTTTCAAATGAGATCAGTTCTGTTGCCGCATAAGCATTGGCTCTTGCTTCAACCAGATCTTTTCCCTTTGCCGTTACGCCGAGAACACGGCCGCCGTTTGTCACAAGCTTTCCATTCTCAAACTTTGAACCGGCATGGAAAACATGATACCCCTCTTTCGCATTGACTGCATCAATCCCGGTGATCTCAAATCCTTTTTCGTATTTTTCCGGATATCCGTCAGAAGCGAGTACCACACAGACTGCTGCATTATCTTCAAATTCCAGATCGATTTCATCTAATCTGCCGTCTACACATGCTTCGAACACATCGATAATGTCATTCTTCATACGAGGAAGAACAACCTGTGCTTCCGGATCGCCAAAGCGGCAATTATATTCCAGTACTTTCGGACCATCTTCTGTCAGCATCAGGCCAGTAAACAAAACTCCGGTAAACGGACGTCCTTCTGCTGCCATTGCATCGATCGTCGGCTGATAAATATGTGTTTCACAAAATTCTTCTACTTCTTTTGTATAGAACGGACTTGGAGAAAATGTTCCCATACCTCCGGTATTCAATCCCTGGTCTCCATCTTTTGCTCGTTTATGATCCTGTGCAGAAGTCATACATTTTACAGTCTTTCCATCACAAAATGCGAGTACCGATACTTCCCGTCCTGTCATAAATTCTTCAATGACGATCGTATCACCCGCAGAACCAAACTGCTTGTCGAGCATCAGCGTTTTTACGCCTTCTTTCGCTTCTTCTAATGTATTGCAGATCAAAACACCTTTTCCAAGAGCCAGACCGGACGCTTTTAATACAATCGGCATTTTTGCTGTTTCCAGATATGCCAGTGCATCTTCAGCAGAGGTAAAGTTTTCATATGCCGCGGTTGGAATGTTGTATTTTTTCATGAGATCTTTAGAAAAAGCTTTCGATCCTTCGATGATCGCGGCATTTGCACGAGGGCCGAATACACGAAGTCCTTCTGCCTCAAATACATCGACAACTCCGCCAACGAGCGGATCATCCATTCCGATCACAGTCAGATCGATTTTCTGTTCTTTTGCAAAGGCTGCGAGTTTTTCAAATTCCATCGCTCCGATATCCACGCATTCTGCATATTCTGAAATACCGGCATTTCCCGGAGCGCAGTATATTTTATCTACTTTCGGGCTTTTTGCCACTGCCCATGCAATTGCATGTTCTCTTCCGCCGCTTCCTACGATTAATACTTTCATCTGTCTATTCCTTTCTTATGACTTTCCCATCTTCGACCGCAATCCTGCCATTCGCAATATCATCGATCGCTTTTGGCATGATCACCCATTCTGCCTGTTCCATGATCCTTCTCTGTAAAACTTCCGGTGTGTCATCCTCTTTTACATACACCGCTTTCTGATCAATGATCGGTCCGGTATCCGTTCCTTCATCTACGAAATGCACCGTTGCCCCGGATACTTTCACCCCGCGGGCGAGCGCCTTTTCATGTACTTTCAATCCATAATATCCGGTTCCGCAAAAAGACGGAATCAGTGACGGATGGATATTGATGATCCGGTTTTCAAATGCACGGATGATCTTTTCCGGTATTACAACAAGACATCCGGCAAGAACGACAAGGTCGATCTGTCTGGAAATCAACTCCTGGTATAAAGCCTCATTAAATTCCTCTCTTGTATCAAAATCCTTAGGAGAAATGACTTTTGCATCAATTCCGGCTTTCTGGGCACGCGTTAATGCAAATACGCCTTTATTATTGCTGATCACAACATCGATTTCGGCATTGGTGATCACACCTGTTTCAATCGAGTCGATGATCGCCTGTAAATTGGTTCCGCCGCCGGATACTAACACCGCAAGCTTTAGCATAAGGTCACTCCCTTTTCTCCGGCTTTGATCTCACCGACAACAAACGTCTGATCGCCGACAGATTCAAATGCTTCTCTGGTCTTATCGACATCAGCAGGATCAACAACGACCATCATTCCAATTCCCATATTGAACGTATTATACATCATCTCTTCTGCAATATCGCCTTCTTTTGCCAGAAGCTTAAAGATCGCAGGAACTTCATAAGAATCTTTATAGATCACTGCATGTACACCTTCCGGAAGCATTCTCGGAATATTTTCATAAAAACCGCCGCCGGTGATATGGCTGCAGCCTTTTACCGTTACACCTGCATTTTTAACTGCTTTTAGGCCTTTTACATAGATTCTTGTCGGTTCCAGTAATGCTTCCCCTAACGTTCTTCCTAATGCATCATAGTACGTATTTAAAGATTCTTCTGTCATTTCAAATACCTTTCGAACGAGAGAGAATCCATTGCTGTGAACGCCGCTGGATGCGATGCCGATGATCACATCGCCGTCTTTAATATGTTCTCCGGTGATCATCTCTTTGCGTTCAACAACCCCAACCGCAAATCCTGCAAGATCATATTCATCTTCCGGCATCAGACCAGGATGTTCTGCAGTTTCTCCGCCGACTAAAGCAGCTTCTGACTGAATACATCCCTGTGCTACGCCGCTGACGATCGATGCGATCTTTTCCGGATAATTTTTTCCACATGCGATATAATCGAGGAAGAATAACGGTTCTCCTCCGGAACATGCGATATCATTCACGCACATTGCGACAGCATCAATTCCGATCGTATCATGCTTGTCCATAAGAAATGCAAGTTTTACCTTTGTTCCGCATCCATCGGTACCGGATAATAATACCGGTTCCTCCATATCTTTGATCGCTGCCAGGTCAAAGGCACCGGCAAATCCTCCGATATTGCCGAGCACTTCCGGACGCATCGTTGCTTTTACATGGTTTTTCATTAATTCTACCGATTTATAACCGGCTTCAATATCCACTCCGGATGTCTTATAATCCATGAATCAATCCTCCTGAAATTTTAGTACTCTTTGTATCCAACCTGATTCAGGCGTTCTGCTTTTTCCACAACTTCCTGCTTCATATCTTCCGCGAAATCTTTGATTTTTGCAAGCAGAGCATCATCAGAAGTTGCTAAAATCTGAGCCGCTAAAATGCCTGCGTTCTTTCCGCCATTGATCGCAACCGTTGCTACCGGTACGCCGGATGGCATCTGAACGATAGAATACAGAGAATCCACTCCGCCAAGATCGGATGTCTTCATCGGAATCCCGATAACCGGCATCTTAAACAATGCCGCACACATACCCGGCAGATGTGCTGCTTTTCCTGCTCCTGCAATCATTACTTTTATTCCTCTTTCTTCTGCACCTTTTGCCCATTCAAAGAAAATATCCGGTTCTCTGTGTGCAGAAATGATCGTCATTTCAAATTCAATCCCAAACTGTTCTAATACTGCTGCAGCCTGACTCATAATAGGCATATCAGAGTCACTGCCCATAACAATTCCAACTTTTGCCATTGTACGCTCCTTTTTTTGTTCTTTCCATTACTAATACACAGAAATCCAATACAGATATCCTGTTTTGGAATCTCCTGCCATTATCATACTAATTCTTTTCTGTTTCGTCAACTGACGGTAACTTATTTTTCTTCTTTATTGAAATGCTTCATTGAGTTTTTCGGTTCCCGGAAGAACAAATCGTCCATCGCGGATTAACGAAATTTCCGTTCCGTCTGCCCGGATCGCTGTGATTGATCCAAGTTCTTCATAAGGGATCGTGATATCGGTATGACAGTTAAAATATGCATTTTCCGGATCAGTTTTTCTTAAAATGGAACACTCATTGTCTTTTGCAATAATTTCTTTTCCGTCCGGATTATGCACGATCGTTTCTTCACAATAACTGTAACAAGTGTCTCCGACAGCAAAGTGAGGTCCCATCTTTTCTGCGATCAGAATCGGCAATTTATATACAATATCGTACTTATGTGCCATAACATAGGCCGTTGTATTTGTCCCGATCGCAAATTCCCCGATCGGAAGTGTATCCCTGTTATAAAGAACATTCTCTTTTACATACTTTTGATTGTCTTCTTCATTTTCAAAGTTTTTACACGTATAATCTTTGATCATACCGTCTTCAAACGTCAGACACAAATCTTTATATCCGAGTTCATTTAAAAATACTTCACTGACGTGCAGCGTTCCGTGCGTCCCGGCAAGCTTCGGGGAAGTAAATACCTCTCCAACCGGAATATTGACATCCGCAAGACAGTTTTCAAAATTCGTCTGGTGTTCCGGATCTTCCAGCGGATGCATCTGCACATAAATATTCGTTCGGTTTTCCCCATTTCCGATAACATGCACCGTTTTCGCCTGATCGAGCGCATCAATCAGATGCTGCTGGATTTCCCGGTACATATCTTTATCCAGTGTATTCACCTTCACAATTTCCCGGAAAATTTCCTCATACTGCTCCCCGATCTCCGGCATCGGATAAGCAATAATTGTAAAACTTCGTTCTTCCGGTTTGATATATTCATTCACAATCTGATTTGCCTTACCGCGGTACTGTACTTCCAGTTGCTCCTGCCCCTTATGATACGTATAGACATCCTCTTTCTGAACAGGCTGGAACGGAGTTTCTCCAAAGATTTCCAGGCATGCAGGGCCGCCAAACACTGCTGCTTCTGCCGCATATTCTTCATATGCTTTTCTCAGATTTTCCAATTTGCGGTTGATCAGAGCCTTATCCAGATAAATTGCACTGTCACACCGATGGTCAAATTCATATTGTTTATTCGGGCTCGTCGATCCGTAGCCGATCTTGATCATCTGGCGCTTGTTGATGCTGTGAACAGCATACCGGTAAATGACCGGTTCCAGTCCCATCGCACGAAATTGGCGCACTGCGGCGCGCATCATACGTTCAAACCCGATCGAATATCGGATATTGACTAACTTTTTCTTAGAAATATCCATGCCATTTATTGCAAAGCCTTCCCGGTATCCTTCTGTATAAATTTCTGCCATGCGTTCAATCTCTGCTTCTGAAAATGTATTCAAAAACCTTGCCGTCCGGATCTCATTGTCGGAAATATATTCTCCATATCGATAGAGATAACGGAGATCCGTAAGATCCGAATCCATGATCAACGATGTAGCAAAATCAAGCCCGGCATCCATCTGTTCTCTCGTGCGATACATGATCATCTCGTCACTATAATCGCTGATATACCAATAAACTGCATCCTTGATCTGACGATACGTAACATCTTCCTGTTCAAACAGATTATAAATTTCCAAAAATAGTTCGTTAATGATCGTCATATCAAACAAACGCTGTTCAAATGCAAAGATAATCTCTCCACGAATCTCCGTATACAAAAAGCTCAATATTTTTCCAAACACTGCACCCATCTTTTTCACTGCGTAGGATGGGTTTGCATAACTTTCCTCATAATGCTCCGGCAGTATATCCCGATACAGTGAATGATTCAACGTTTTCCATTCATCCAGTGACAGATCTTTTGCATGCCCGCTTCCGATCAGTTCATATAAGTCTGCCATCTTAAGAAGAAAATCTGCCATTTTACAAAAATATTCCCGATATACGGGAGAAACCGTTTCCTCCTCCCGGATTTCCCGGATCCTTCTGATTGAAAGCGTGAAGCGTTCTATCATCTGCTCATTTTCCTCCCGGAATAACTCTTTATAGTGCATAGCCTTCCTCCTGAATCCATAATCTGTTAAATAAATGCCCTGATGAATGTGAGGATCAGGACAAGAATGACAAACCCGTTTAAAAGTGCACCGCATACTTTTGCGATCACCCGGCCACCCGGCTGTTCAAATCCGATTACCGCATAATATTCCCCTGCACCTGTCAGCGCGAAAAGCAGCCATCCGATCAAACCGAGATATCTGCCGCCGGAACCTCCCTGCCAAAAAGAAAGCCCTACAAGCGCACAGTACAATACCATGCCGATCAGTCCGCATACGATTGATATCTTTGACTCTTTCAGCACACTTTCTCCGGTTGGTCTGTATTTATCATCCAAAAAACTTTTCTTCATATATCCTCCTAAATGGAAAGAAGAAACAGGCGGAATAACGCCTGTCTCATCTGATCTTAAAATGTGATATTTGATTTTTCCCTTAATAACCTTGCCCCGCCGACAATGGTTAAAATACCAAAGGTTAATCCGATGATGATTTCAAGTACTCCGATCGCGATCGCGATTCCCCCGGAAACACCTAACATCTTAAATAATTTTTCGTTCATCTCTGCCTCCTACTTTGCTCCATATTGTTCATAATAAGCATCGATTCTGGCTTTGATCTCATCATCGATGACAATTCTTCCGTTGCATTCTTTATTATAAAGAACTTCAACAACTTCCGGCATCGAAACGATCGCTGCTGTCTCAAATCCGTATAACTCTTTTACTTCATCTAACGCCGTTTTTTCGCCGCCTTTTCCTTTTTCATTTCTGTTCAAAGATACGATCAATCCCTTGATCTCAACATTTGCTGCACCGCGGACTTTCGGTACCGTCTCTTCCATTGATTTTCCGGATGTTGTTACATCTTCAATCATAACCACGCGGTCCCCGTCCTGAAGCGTTGTTCCTAAAAAACCACCTTTATCAGCACCGTGATCCTTTAATTCCTTGCGGTCGGAACAATATCTGACTTCTTTTCCATATAATTCATCAAAAGCCATCGTTGTTGCAACTGCAAGCGGGATTCCTTTGTATGCAGGTCCAAACAAAACGTCGAAATCCAGTCCATAATTATCATAAATAGCCTTTGCATAATATTCTCCAAGCTTTCTAAGCTGCTTTCCGGTCACATACGCTCCCGCATTCATGAAAAATGGCGACTTTCTTCCGCTTTTTAAAGTAAAATCTCCAAATTTTAAGACATCAGATTCTACCATAAATTCAATAAACTCTTTCTTATATGATTCCATATTTATTATACCTCCATACACTTACCTTTAAACAGTTTCATTCTATCATAAGTACTGCATTTAAACAAGTTTGGTAATTATCTCTTTAAAAATCGTTCCACCATATCCGGAAAATTGCCGATCACACTGTCGATTCCTTTCTCATAAAGATCTTTCACATCCTCTTCCCGGTTCACTGTATATGTATTAATTTTTATCTGATGTGCCTTCAGTTCTTCGACCACTTCCGGCACAAGACTCCGGTAATTCGGATGATAACAGGTTACTCCAAGCGAACTCGTATATGCTCCCGCTCCAACGAGCCATGTATCAGTCAAAAGGCCATATGTCAGATCCGGCGCCATCTCCTTCATCCGCAATATGCTAAAATGATTAAAACTGGAAACGATCACTTTTTTCTCCAACTGATATTCCCGGATCAAATCCAACACCTTTTTTTCAATTCCCTTATATTCAAAAACACTCGTTTTTAATTCTATATTAGTAACCAGATCTTTCTCACAGACCCATTCACAATATTCCCGCAGCGTTGGAATCGGCCAAAATCCCACTTCCTTCTTATAAAGATAGGACGCATCCAGCTTTTGCAGAACTTCCAGCGGATAATCTCGGACATATCCTGTTCCATCGGTCGTCCGGTCCACTGTTTCGTCATGAATGATGACCACTTCCCCATCTTTCGTCAGCTGGACATCCAGTTCTATTCCGTCTGCTCCTGTTTCAAAGGCTTTTTGAAATGCGAGCATCGTATTTTCCGGATATTTTCCACTAAAACCTCGATGTGCAAAATTTTTCATAATCGTTTCCCTCCATCTGTCTAACGATAAAACCCCCATAAAAATCACGGAACAGATCCGGATTTTTACAGAGGATATATTGTCTATTTTACAATACCGATCAAATCATTAATATCTTCTATATTATGGCGTTTCATATAATCTTCCATCCCCGCGATCACTTTCATCGTCGTCATCGGATCATGGAAATTAGCCGTTCCCACGGAAACAGCCGTTGCTCCTGCCATAATAAATTCCAGCGCATCCGCAGCTGTACAGATGCCGCCCATTCCGATGATCGGAATCTTGACTGCATGAGCTGTTTCATATACCATTCGGACGGCCACCGGCTTAATTGCAGGTCCGGATAATCCACCGGTTTTATTTGCCAGTACAAATGCCTGTCGTTCAACATCGATCTTCATTCCGGTCAGCGTATTAATCAGAGAAACCGCATCAGCTCCTCCTGCTTCTGCTGCCCGTGCCATCTCCGCAATGCTCGTCACATTTGGACTGAGTTTCATAATGACCGGCTGTTTTGCCTTTGCCTTGACAGCCTTTGTAATCTCATACAATGCATCCGGATTTTGTCCAAAGGCAATGCCCCCTTCTTTTACATTCGGACAAGATACATTGATCTCGAGCATATCCACCGGTTGATCGCCGAGTCTTTCAACTACTTCTACATAGTCTTCCTGACTTTTTCCACAAACATTGACAATAATCGTAGCCTGATGTTCTTTTAAATAAGGAATATCTCTTTTCACAAAAACATCAATGCCGGGATTTTGCAAACCGATCGCATTCATCATTCCACCGTATGTCTCAGCTACACGCGGAGTAGGATTGCCTTCCCACGGAATATTAGCAACCCCTTTTGTTGTTACTGCACCTAATTGACTCAGATCGACAAATTCACTATATTCTGCACCTGAACCAAAGGTTCCGGATGCAACGGTAACCGGATTTTTCCACGTAACTCCGGCAATATTAACGGAAAGGTTCATTAGATTTCCACCTCCTCTGCATCAAATACCGGTCCATCTTTACAGATACGCTTATTATTCACATGCGTATGCGGATCAACTTCTTTCGACTTGCAGACACATCCAAGACACGCTCCAATACCACATGCCATACGTTCTTCCAGAGAAATCTGCGCTTCCATCCCTTTCGCTGCCGCATAAGCCTTCACTGCTCTTAACATTGGCATCGGACCGCATGCGTAAATGATCTCTCCTTCTACGCTGTATTCCCGAATCGCATCCAGGACCGTTCCCTTAATTCCAACCGTTCCGAGATCACTGGATACATACACATCTCCAAGTTCTTCAAATTCTTCTTTTAAAAATGTTTCATCGCGGTATCCAAGAACAATGCTTTTTTCGCATTTCAGCTGTTTTGCCAGTTCCAACATCGGCGGAATTCCGATTCCGCCGCCGATCAAGATCGCTTTTTTATCCTTTAATGTATATCCATTGCCCAAAGGACCCATAACATCCAAATGATCTCCGGCTTGATATGTGCTGAATTCTTTCGTACCTTCACCGGCAACCCGATAAACAATCCGAAGTTCTCCCGCTGCCTGATCAATCCCGCAGATACTGATTGGTCTCGGAAGCAGCTTACTGCCGTCATTGCTGTAAACTGATACAAATTGTCCCGGTTTTGCACTTTGTACCATATCACCGACGTTCAGGCGCATGTCATAAACATCTGTTGCAATAGAAGACTGTGATACAATCTCCGCTGTTATTTTCGTAATTCCCATATTATTTCTCCCATGCCTGTCTTAAGTCTTCTTTCATATCGATCACTGCCCGACGGGAAGCATCCGCAAACCCTTCTGCACCGAAACTTGCGTATTTTTCCTGTTTATAGGCTGCAATAATTCCACGGGAAGAATTCACGATTGCTCCAAGTCCGTCTTCATTAAAGAATGGTGCCAGATCTTTTGCCTGTCCTCCCTGTGCACCATACCCCGGCACAAGGATATACGTCTTTGGCATTACTTTCCTTAAAACTTTTCCCATTTCCGGATAGGTTGCTCCAACAACTGCTCCAACATAGCTGTAGGAATCGCCCATATGCTCTTCTCCCCATTCCGCTACTTTCTGTGCTACTTTTTCATACAATGGAGTACCGTCGATCAGCTGATCCTGAAATTCTCCGCTGGAAGGATTCGATGTTTTTACCAATACAAAAATACCCTTATTCTCACTTTTACATACTTCAATAAACGGTTTTACACCGTCGCTTCCCAGATATGGATTGACCGTTACAAAGTCCTCGTCAAAACTGCGGTATAAATTACTTCCAACTCGGACCTGTCCAACATGACCAACTGCATATGCAGCTGATGTAGAACCGATATCGCCTCGCTTGATATCGCCAATGATCACAAGATCTTTGCTTTTTGCATATTCACATGTTCTCTGAAAAGCAATCATCCCTTCAATCCCAAACTGTTCATACATTGCGATCTGTGGTTTGACTGCCGGAATGAGATCACAGGTTGCATCAATGATCGCCTTATTATAGGCAAAAATGGCTTCTCCAGCACCTTTTAATGTTTCACCAAATTCCTTGTATGCCTTTTCCTGGATATGTTCCGGAACATAAGCGAGCATCGGATCTAAGCCGACAACGATCGGGGCTTCCAGTTTCTGTATCTTATTTACTAATTTATTAATCATTGGAATTCTCCTTTCAAATCTATTGACCAAATTGTACCATATCTGTCATTAATTCTCAAACACTACCTTGCCGTCGCAGATTGTGTATTTGATCGTTCCATATAGGGTTTCACCGATAAACGGTGAATTCGATGCTTTCGAATAAAAATGATCTACAACAAAACTCTCATCCTCGCAAAAAATAACAAGATCCGCCGGTTTTCCTTCCTCGATGCTTCCCTGCTCAAGACGGTATAAATTTGCCGGATTGATCGTCATCTTTTCCAAAAGATCCATCATGGATAAATATCCTTTTTTTACCAAATTTGTAATACCAAGTGCAAGAGCCGTTTCAAGACCGATAATCCCGCTCGGTGCTTTACCTAGCGGCTGTACTTTTTCTTCTACGGAATGCGGAGCATGATCGGTAGCGATGATCGTAATCGTTCCATCCTGCAATCCTTCGATAATCTTCTGTCTGTCGTGTTCTGTCCGGAGTGGCGGATTCATACGCGCAAGCGTTCCGTGCTTCAAAACCGCTTCTTCTGTCAATGAAAAATGATGCGGAGATGCCTCTGCGACTACATCTGCTCCATGCTCTCTGGCAAAACGCACCAGATCTACGGAAATGCCGGAACTGATATGCTGAATATCAACCGCAGCTCCTGTTTCCATTGCGATCATCAAATCGCGTGCTACCATCACATCTTCCGCCAAATGAGATGCTCCGCCGTATCCAAGCTGCTTCGAAACCGCTCCCTGATTGACCCCGGGCTCATCAATAAACGCCGGATCTTCTTCATGCAGACTAATTGGAAGATCGCATTCTTTTGCAAGTTCCATCGCTTTTTTCAATATGGAAACATCCATCAGTGGAATTCCGTCATCTGTAAATCCTGCTGCTCCCGCTTCCTTCATCGCATGAAAATCAACAAGTTCTTCTCCTTTTAATCCTTTCGTCACCGCACTTGCCTGCAGCATTTTAATTGGAAGTTTTTTTGCACGTGCAAGAAGCTCTTTTAACGTATCTACATTGTCGATCGTCGGCTTTGTATTTGCCATGCAGACAACTGTCGTAAATCCCCCTGCTGCCGCCGCACGGCTTCCCGTCTGGATATCTTCTTTATGTGTAAGGCCTGGATCCCGAAAATGTACATGTACATCGATCAATCCCGGTGCAACAATGCATCCGTCCGCGTCAATGATCCGTTCATACGCCTGTTCCTCATCCTGCTTTCCAATCACAGAGATTGTCCCATTTTCTATCACAACATCCGTGATCTCATCTCGTTTTGTCTTAGGATCCATGACCCTTCCGTTTTTTATTAATATCATAGATGCCCTCCCGATTTTCTCTCAATTTTATTTTAGTATACCATTATCATTCGAAAAAAAGAAGCATCTATAAACAAAAATATGTCCCTGTCTGAAATCCATTCAAACAGGGACATCTGTGATTCATTCACGATTCTATATTTATAAAATACAGCTGTTTTCTATTTCTTTCCTGCGATTGCAAGACGTATTGCTTTCATTGCCTGGATGATCGGAATATTCACTGCAGCAAGTCCGTATACGATCAAAAGCTGCATGAATGTCAGCGTCTGTACTTTAAACATATTGTGAAGTGCAGGAATCATAACAACGCCTGTGATCAGTACAATACCTAATACAAATGCTCCGATCAGGAACTTGTTATTTGCAACTCTGCGGGTAAATACAACCGGTCTGTCGGATTTGCAGTTAAATCCGTGGAATAATCGTGCGGAACATAAGGTAGCAAACGCCATTGTACTTCCAAGCAATTCATTACCGCCCTGGTAACCGATCATAAATGCGACCATCGTTGTTGCACCAATGGAAAATCCTTCAATACCAATCTTTAATAAGAAGTCTTTCGTTAAAATCGACTCATTCATTGGTCTAGGTTTTTCATCCATGACATCTTTTGCTCCCGGTTCCAGTCCGAGTGCGATTGCAGGTAAACTGTCCGTTAAAAGGTTGATAAACAGCAAGTGTACTGGTGCAAATGGTACCGGAAGAGCCATGATCGATGCATACAATACTGCAAGAATACCGCCAAAGTTACCGGAAAGCAGGAACTGGATCGACGCTTTAATATTGCGATAAATATTACGTCCGTTTTCAACTGCTTTTACAATCGTTGCAAAGTTATCATCCGTTAACACCATCGCTGCCGCATCTTTGGAAACTTCACTTCCGGTGATACCCATAGCGACACCGATATCCGCCTGTTTCAATGCAGGCGCATCGTTAACGCCGTCACCGGTCATCGCTACGATATTTCCTTTATCCTGCCATGCACGTACAATACGGATCTTATGTTCTGGTGATACACGCGCATATACATTAATTCCTTCTACAAACTGTTTTAATTCTTCATCAGACATCTTATCGATTTCTGCACCTTCGCATGCTTCGGATTCTTTTTCCAGAATACCGATACGTTTTGCGATCGCTGCTGCCGTTACTTTATGGTCACCTGTGATCATGATCGGACGGATGCCGGCTCTCTTACATTCAGCTACAGCTGCTTTGGATTCTTCACGTGGAGGATCCATCATGGCGATCAAGCCGGTAAAAATCAGATCATCTTCATCTTCAATCGTCAATTCTTTATCTGCCGGAACTTCTTTATAACCAAATGCCAGTACACGAAGTCCTTCTCTGGAATATTTCTGGTTCTGTTCTTCGATATTTTTGCGGTCATCTGCTGTTAACGGTCGAACCTGATCTCCGATTTTGATCTGTTTCATACGATCAAGAAGAACATCAACCGCACCTTTGATCACTAACATAGAAACACCATCGATCGTATGTTTCGTAGACATCAGTTTTCTGTCACTGTCAAACGGATTTTCGCTTTCTCTCGGATATTGTATACGGATTTTTTCCGGATCCATACCGAGTTTGCATCCGAGATTAATCAGAGCCGTTTCTGTCGGGTCACCGATTTCTACACCGTCTGCATTTTTCGAATCATTACAGAGCATACTGCTGATCAGCAGGAATTTCTGTGAAGGATCATGAATATCAACACGATCCGCTACAATGGAAGTTTCATCCGCATAATAATCTTCTACTGTCATCTTATTCTGTGTCAGAGTACCTGTCTTATCAGAACAGATGATCGATACACTTCCAAGGCCTTCCACTGCCTGCAGCTTACGCATGATCGCATGTTCTTTTGCCATTTTCTGCGTACCAAACGATAATACGATCGTAACGATCGAACTTAAAGCTTCCGGAATAGCGGCAACTGCAAGAGCAACTGCAAATAAGAATGCATTCCCGATGTTATCTCCCCTGAAAATGCTGATACCAAACAGGAGCGCACAGAAAATCAGGATCAGGATAGACAATTTCTGTCCAAACTGGTCTAAATTTACCTGAAGCGGTGTTCTCTTTTCCGAAGTTGATTTTAACAGACTTGCAATCTTTCCAACTTCGGTTTCCATACCGATTGAAGTTACAACAAATGCGCCTCGGCCGTATGTTACAAAACTTCCGGAATAAACCATGTTGATACGGTCACCAAGCGGAACATCTTCTTTTTCAATGATATCGATCGTCTTTTCAACACCGAGACTTTCTCCGGTCAATGCGCTTTCATCTACTTTTAAACTTGCACATTCTGTCAGACGTCCATCCGCCGGGATATAGTCTCCGGCATCAAGCATTACAATATCACCGACCGTAACTTCCGACGATGGAATCTGTACGACATTGCCGTTACGAAGCACTTTTGCTTCCGGACCTGACAATTTCTTCAGGCTGGCAAGAGACTGTTCTGCCTTGATCGTCTGTACAGTTCCTAAAATAGCGTTCATTGTAATTACAATCAGGATAACAAGAGCACTTTCCACATCTCCCATAAATCCGGATGCAATTGCAGCAATGATCAAAATAATAACAAGGAAGTCCATGTACTGTTCAAGGAAAATCTGGAGAACCGATTTTTTCTTGCCTTCTACTAATTCATTCGGTCCATATTTTTCCTGATGTTCTAATACCTGTTCTTCCGTGAGCGGCTCTAAAGAGCCATTGATCTGCATGATCGTTTCTTCACTGGATAATTGATAGTAGTTTTTCATTTTGCTTTCTCCTTTTTTAGTATGGGTGCACAGAGCGTTTTTTATTACAAATCCTATGTAATAAAAAAAGACTCTTATTGCACAACCTGTTATGTATGCAATAAAAGTCTCACTGTTTAATCGCGATACGGATGGCAGAGCCATCGTACTGACGTCATCGCAAACGCCTTTTCAAGCGCCAGTTACTCCCTTTTACTAAAAATAAATATAAATGATAATTTTTAATATGTCAACGTTTTTTTGACTTAATTTTATGAAATGATTATCTTATCCTAAAAAAGATTCTCAATTTCGTTTTCTACATCTTCTTCTGTCATCGGTTCTGCCGAATCCATTTTCACTACATAATTCTTTCCATCGATCATTACTCCGGCAACTACCGTATAACCGTCTTCCATTTTAATCTGGCGATAATATCCGTCTGTAAGAGAAGCTTCATCACTGACTTCATAAGATTTATCTTCATCCTGAAGTCCGATCACCTGAAGGGAGATCATCTCATCAACGTCTTCATATAAAATCTGTTCATTATCATTTTCACATTCTTTATAGCTGATCTCGATCGGATTGTCCAGATCAGCAGAATCGGCAGCTTTTGCCGGCTTATATCCCGTTAATAAAACTCCTGCGAGTAATACACATAATCCCAATACTACGAATAATCTCTTTCCAAACAAACTAACTTTCTTCATTATCGATTTCCTCCGTTTCAAGTTCTTTTGATGCATCTATTATACAAAAAAGATATGACAATTCAATACAAAAGATGTTAACAATCCGTTATATATTCATGAAAGTTTTTATGCATTTTTTGCAGCATTTGTTGCAATATTCGACAATATCGGTTGCTGATATATTTAAATTACGATAAACTATAGACAAACTATTTTGTTGAAATTGAGGTAATACTATGTTAACAACACAAAAAAACCGTTTTAGCCATCTGTTGGAAAACTTGCTCTACATAGCTGAAATTAAAAATTCATCTTTAGCGAAAGCGCTTCAGTATGACGTCAGCTATATCAGCAAATGGATCAATGGACGCAAGCTTCCGGCAGAAAGAAATCGAAAAAAGATATTGTCCTGCATCAGCCACGCAATCGTATCCCAGTGTTCTGCAGCCGGATTAAGGGATCTGTATGATAATTACCGCGTTTCCACACCAACAGCACTGGAAAAAGTCATTTACGATAATCTGGAGGCAGAATATAATTATGTCATCGATACAAAACAGACATATGGGACAACTGTACCCCCTGAAACGACATTCCAGCCGGAATTAACACCTTCCCAATACATCATGAAGATGCATCATCCCGTGTTACGCCGGGTAAGCAACCTTCATATTATGGCGCAGATCGACCTGCTCTCTCTGATGCACGAACATCGTCTTCAAATTGTACAGAATCATCTCCGTTATGATGAATATCGTGATTATCCGGACGTTCATTTTTCTTTGATGATCGATCTTGCAGAATCAAAAATCAATTATGATTACGATCCGATTTTTCTGATCAAAATGATCGCCGATATGGTCCGAATTGATTTCCACCTATATGCCGGAGCTCAGGCATCCGGAAGAATGATCTTTACGGTCAAGGACGATTTTATGATCAGCGGGATGCTTGCCGATACGAACCGATGCATCTGCATTACAATCAGCAGTGATACCGACAACTGTAATCCCGTATACACCAGCATTCAGGACTGCTGCACACAGGAAATGCTCCTGTTTGAAAAAACAACCATGTCCGATATGATTGTATATAAAGACTACGAGCGTTCCATTCTCGCCCTGAATCAACACTGGATATTGGGTCACGTAACAGAACATTTCCTTCCGGATGACCTGTTTGAAGAATTGCTCGAACAGACAAAGCAATATGCGGATATCAGAAAAAATATGAAAACAATCCGATATTTGCACAAGCTTACAAAACGGATGCTGGAACAGACTCCGGTGGACATTTTAATTTACAGCAATGCTCTGTTTAATTTTGCGATCGATAATACGCTTGACTTTTTTGATCACGCCATTCATTTGACGATCGATCAGAAAAAGCGTTTTATGCAGCATCTGTTGAAGCTAAATATGGAAAAAGAGAATCTTTCATTTAAATTAGTGTATGAGACTTCCGGAACGGATTTTGATAACGACTTTACGCAATGTCTGTTTTTGTCCGATTCCATTGCCTATGCGAGATTGGATACAAAAAATGGAAATAACAATCTGGTCATCTTCCATCAATCTGACATGAAGCAGCTTCTTCACAATTTTTTTGAACATTTTTGGAACGACTCTTCCCTGACCGATGACAGAGAAAATGTCCAAAATTATATCAAAGAAATTCTCCACCGGGTCAATATTATCCGCGATTTGAAGAACAATTAGTCAACACCAAATTTATACAGCCAAAATATACCATTATTAGTCATTTATAGCCTGTCCATTTTATTCAATTTGATTCACATCAAGTCCTCTTTTTTTGTGATAAACTATCTCTTGTATCAAAAAAACTCACAGGAGAGGAGTATTTTATGAATAAAACAATGACAGGAAAACCAAGTATTGACCGTCCATGGATGCAGTATTATCCACCACAGTTGATTGAAGGGCTTACGATTCCAGAATGTACGATTTATGAATATCTGAAAGAGAGATGTCCTGGTGAAGATGTAACTGCTATGCATTATTATGGGCGGGACATCACTTGGAAAGAAGTGTATGAACAAGTTGACAAAGTTGCCCGTGCTTTAAGAGCGATCGGTTTCGGACAAGGCGATGAGATTCCAGTATTTTTACGTTCTGTTCCTGAATTTATCTTTTTACTTTTAGGCGCAGAAAAGATCGGGGCGTCTCTTTTGTGCAGAGATAATACACTTGATGAAAATATCGAAGCCGTAAAGAAATCAAACGCTAAGATGATCATCGCTCATGACTTTTTATCTCATGATGAACTGAATGCCTTTCGTAAACGTGCCGGAATCCGCGGTGCTGTTTTATTAAGTCCGCTGAGAATGGCAAATCGCAGCACAATTCCGGATTATTGCTGGGATTATCTGGATGGTTTTTACACCGATTATCCTGCTTATGGTCCATGCACATTATCATGGGATCAGTTCTTGGAATTAGGAGAGAAGTTCACTGGTACCATTGAAGCACCACGCGATATCGATCGTCCGCTTTTCCGCGCTTATACAAGTGGATCCACAGGACCATCAAAACAGGTTATCCACTCAGCACATACGATGATCGGCAATATGCATCAGATGAATTTCTATGGTGCATCTAACGAATTCCGTCCTACATGGATGGTTACTGTTCTGCCGCCGACACTGGTTGCAGTTGTTGTTGCTATGCTTTTGATGCCTCTTGCATCCGACAAACTGTTGATTTTATGTCCATTCGTCGATCCACACGATGTAGACCTCGAAATGATGCGTTATCGTCCTAACTGCTGGCCTCTGATTCCGATGTTTATCGAAACCGTTATGAGAAACGGTCGTGTGCCGGACGATTATGATATGTCTCATCTGTTCTCCGCAGGCGCAGGAAGCGAAGCTTATAACAACAACCAGTTAAAGAGAGCGCAGAAATTCCTAAACGATCACAACTGCAACGCCCGTTTTACGACCGGTTACGGATGTAGTGAAGCAGGCTCCAATATGTCTCTTCCTATGACCGGAAAACCTCTTGGAAATGGTAATGTTGGAATCCCTATGCCACTTACGACAATTTCCATATTTAAACCGGGAACGGAAGAAGAACTTACTTATAATACGATGGGAGAGATCTGCCAGTGCGGTCCTGGTACAATGATAGGCTATGATAACGAAAAAGCAACAGCAAAAACAATCATGATCCATTCCGATGGCAAGAGATGGCTCCATACCGGCGATATCGGATATATGGCAGAAGATGGAACCATTTACGCTTTGACAAGAGGTGCCGCTCCTCGCTATGGCGGCGGAGAACTTGCAACTCTTCCAATGGAAAATCTTCTGGCAGATGCAGAAATTCCTGGAATTGACGATGAATTCTTCGTGATCATCCCGGATGAAGAACATCATCGCTGCTTTGTTCCATATCTGTTTGTCGTTTTAGAAGATGGCTATACCGTTGATGATGTCAGAGATCAGATTCTTGATTGTCTGGAAACCTATATGCATCCGATTGATATTATCGCATTACCGGAACGTCCGTTCTTCCACTTTAAGACAAATCGTATTGGCTTAACGAAAGACATTTTGAGCGGTAAATTCAATAAATAAACCTGAAATTTAAGATTTGGCTATATATAAAAAACACTGCCTGGTACATTTTCTCCAGGCAGTGTTTTATTATTGTTATTTATTATTTGTTCGATAATGCTTCATGAATTCCTTTTGCTCCGGCTTTACCTGCACCCATTGCAAGGATAACTGTCGCTGCACCGGTAACTGCATCTCCTCCGGCAAATACCATTGCTTTTGAAGTCTGTCCATTTTCTTCTTCTGCAACGATACATTTTCTTCTATTTGTCTCTAATCCTTCCGTTGTAGAAGCGATCAACGGATTTGGCGATGTTCCGAGAGACATGATGACCGTATCTACTTCGATTTCGTATTCCGATCCAGGGATTTCAATCGGACGTCTTCTTCCGGATGCATCCGGTTCTCCGAGTTCCATCTTGATGATCCGCATTCCTCTTACCCAACCGTTGTCATCGACAAGGATTTCTGTCGGGTTCTGTAACAGATCAAAAATAATGCCTTCTTCTTTTGCATGATGTACTTCTTCTACTCGCGCTGGAAGTTCTGCTTCGCTGCGTCGATATACGACATGAACTTCTGCACCGAGACGAAGAGCTGTTCTCGCAGCATCCATTGCTACGTTACCGCCGCCGACAACAGCAACTTTTTTGCCTGCTGCGATCGGTGTTTCATAAGTGTCATCATAAGCGTGCATTAAATTACTTCTTGTCAGATATTCATTGGCAGAAAAAACGCCGTTTGCTGTTTCTCCAGGGATTCCCATGAACATCGGAAGTCCCGCACCGGAACCGATGAAAACAGCTTCAAAGTTTTCTTCTTCCATTAACTGATCGATCGTGATGGATTTTCCGATCACAACGTTTGTTTCAAACTTAACGCCCAGATCTCTTACTTTTTCAATTTCCTTCTTTACAACTTTATTCTTTGGAAGACGAAATTCCGGAATACCATATGCCAGTACTCCGCCCAATTCGTGAAGTGCTTCAAATACCGTTACTTCATATCCGAGCTTTGCAAGATCTCCTGCACAAGTAAGGCCGGATGGACCGGAACCGATCACGGCAACTTTATGACCGTTCATCTTTTCTGCTTTTTTCGGCTTAATATCGTGTTCTAATGCATAATCCGCAACAAAGCGTTCCAGTTTACCGATGGAAACAGCATCGCCTTTGATCCCGCGGATGCATTTGCTTTCACACTGAGATTCCTGTGGGCATACACGGCCGCAGATCGCCGGAAGTGCAGAAGATTCGCTGATTACTTCATAAGCACCTTCGATATCGTTTTCCTTTACTTTTGAAATAAATCCAGGAATATTGATATTAACCGGGCATCCTTCGATACATTTTGCATTTTTACAATTTAAGCAGCGGGCAGCCTCTGTCACTGCTTCTTCCTGATTATATCCATAGCATACTTCTTCAAAGTTTGTTGCACGTACTTTCGGATCCTGTTCTCTTACAGGAACTCTTTCCATCATATTCGCCATTATTCGTCACCTCCACACTGGCCACATCCACCGTGATGAGTGTCGCCTTCCTGCAATTTAAGAATTTCGCGCTGTTCTTCATCCTTATACATCTGCTGTCTCTTCATAGCAGAATCAAAATCTACTTTATAACCATCAAATTCCGGTCCGTCTACGCAGGCAAACTTTACTTCTCCGCCTACTAAGAGACGGCATGCGCCACACATTCCTGTGCCATCAACCATGATTGGATTCATACTTACGATTGCTTTCGGAATACCGAGCTTTTTCGCAGTCAAAGCACCGAACTTCATCATGATCATCGGACCGATGATCACGCAGATATCATACTGTTTTCCTTCTGCAGCGAGTTCTTCTAATTTACCGGTAACCATACCGTTATACCCATAAGAACCATCGTCGGTACATGGATAGTAGTTTGCCGCTACTGCTTTCATTTCGTCTTCTAAAATCAATAAATCTTTATTTTTGGCACCAATGATCACATCAACATCTACACCATGTTCTTTCATCCATTTTACCTGTGGATAAACCGGTGCTGCGCCAACACCACCGCCGATAAATAGGATGTTCTTTTTCTTTAATTCTTCTACATCTTCTTCGATCAATTCCGATGGACATCCGAGCGGTCCTGTAAAATCGCGGAATGAATCACCTTCTTTTAATGCTGCAAATCTCTGTGTAGAAGCGCCGATTGGCTGAAATACGATCGTGATCGTTCCCGCTTCTCTGTCATAATCGCAGATCGTCAAGGGAATTCTTTCTCCCTTTTCATCCAGCTTTACAATGATAAACTGACCCGGTTCGCAATGAGCCGCAACACGAGGAGCTTCGACAACCATAAGGTAGTTTGTTGCAGACAATTTTTCTGCTTTCAAAATTTTGTACATTTTGTTCCCTCCTAGTACTCTATTCTTACATTTTATCATATTCAGGCGTAAGATTCATCTAATTTTGTGATACATCCTTACCAAAAATCCTTTTCCTGATCATGAATCCATTAGTATTATATCAATATCTATTTTATTAATCAATAAGGGGCTGTGGTTAATATCAATTTTTGACTTTTAATCCAGACAATGAAAAAACGGAAGTAATCCACAAAACCAAATGGATGTTCTTCCGTTTTTCCTTTAGATGGAACGAGAGTATCGCTCCGTCACCTAATTTGATGACTTTGCGACGCCCTCTTTCTTATATTCTGGTGAAAGCGTTTTTAAAAATCAACTTCCGTATCATAATAACAGCACTTCAACAGTTTTTCCATATCTTCCTGGCTAGGCTGACGCGGATTGGATCCCGTACATGCATCCAGGATCGCATTTGCTGCGATTTCAGGAAGTCTTTCTAAAAATACTTCTTCCGGTACAAATCCGTTTTCTGTTGGATAGCTGTCAGCTCCATAATTCTTAATGCAGTGAGGAATATTCAGATCATCATTCATGCCGCGCAGATATTGGATCAGCAGATCAACTTTTTCATCCAGCGTATCTCCACCTAATTTCATAAAATCAGCAATCTCTCCATAGCGGGCTTTTGCAGTCTCATCCTTTGCATTGTATGCAATTACTTTCGGAAGATACATCGCATTTGCCGCACCGTGGATAATATGAGCGCCATAGTCTGCAAATGCTGCCCCTGTCTTATGCGCCATCGAATGAACGATTCCGAGCAGCGCATTGGAAAATGCCATTCCTGCCAAACACTGTGCATTATGCATAGAATCTCTTTTTTCCATATCGCCGTTATAAGAGCCAACGAGGTCTCTCTGGATCATCTTGATCGCATGAAGGGCCAGCGGATCGGTATAATCGCAGTTTGCCGTGGAAACATATGCTTCAATCGCATGTGTGATCGCATCCATACCTGTGTGGGCAACTAATTTTTTCGGCATCGTTTCTGCCAGTTCCGGATCAACGATCGCCACATCCGGCGTAATTTCAAAATCAGCAATCGGATACTTAATTCCTTTTTCATAATCCGTAATGATAGAGAAAGCCGTTACTTCCGTAGCAGTTCCGGATGTTGATGAAATTGCGCAAAAATGTGCTTTTCTTCTCAACGAAGGAATTCCGAATACTTCACACATCTGTTCAAATGTGATATCCGGATATTCGTATTTGATCCACATCGCTTTTGCCGCGTCGATCGGAGAACCGCCGCCCATTGCAATGATCCAATCCGGTTCAAATTCCTGCATAACAGCAGCACCTTTCATAACTGTTTCTACCGATGGGTCCGGCTCAATACCTTCGAATAATTTTACTTCCATTCCTGCTTCTTCCAGATAGCCAACTGCTTTATCCAGGAATCCGAAGCGTTTCATGGAGCCGCCTCCTACGCACACGATCGCTTTCTTACCTTTAAAATCCTTTAACGCTTCTAACGCTCCTTTTCCGTGATATAAATCACGTGGTAATGTAAATCTTGCCATGTATATACCCTCCTTGCTCTGATCAAAATATATTTGACAACTTTTTAACAATTCCATTATATCACATTCTGTAAAATATACAACTGCCAAGCCTTTATTTAAACATAATTTCTCATCAGATTTGCCGGTTTTCATGCTATAATAGTCCTGTTTAAAAGTGATATGGGCAATGCCCACGATCATGCAAAGGAAGCTGCAGACTATATAACCGCCGATGTTGATCATGGCGGAATTGAACGTGCCATCCGGCACTTCCGGGTACTGCCTCCTTCTTCTTTGCAGCATGACAATTTGAGAATTGTGGAATCTTAAATGCGGAAAATCGCTCCTTCCTGCAAAAAATCCCTGCGAGAACAGGGCTTCCAGTCACCATAGGACTTTGAACCCCGATTCCTGCAGGGATATTTTTATCGTTTCGTTTACCGGACAACCGGTTTCCTCTCTTAATATGCTAATTTTTCTGCAAAATAAGCTTTCAGATCTTCAATCTTCACTCTTTCCTGTTCCATCGTATCGCGGTCACGAACAGTAACAGCACCATCTTCCTGAGAATCGAAGTCATATGTGACACAGAATGGAGTACCGATCTCATCCTGACGGCGATAACGTTTTCCGATATTTCCTCTGTCATCGTACTCACAGTTCCAATCTTTGCATAACATATGATATACTTTTTCCGCACCTTCGTTTAATTTTTTCGACAAAGGAAGAACACCGATCTTCACTGGAGCAATTGCCGGGTGGAAATGCATCACTTTACGCACATCTCCCGGTTTGATTTCTTCTTCATCATATGCGGAGCATAAGAAAGCAAGTGTTACACGGTCTGCACCAAGAGAAGGTTCAATGACATATGGAACGTATTTGATCTTTTTAACATCATCAAAATATGTCATCTCTTCACCGGATGTATTCTGATGCTGTGTCAGGTCATAATCCGTTCTGTCTGCGATTCCCCATAATTCTCCCCATCCAAACGGGAACAGGAATTCGATATCCGTTGTTGCTTTGGAATAGAAAGATAATTCATCTTTATCATGGTCGCGCAGACGCATTTCATCATCCTTAATTCCAAGATCTTTTAACCAATTGATACAATAACTTCTCCAATAATCGAACCATTTCAGATCGGTATCCGGTTCACAGAAGAATTCTAATTCCATCTGTTCAAATTCACGGGTACGGAATGTAAAATTACCTGGTGTGATCTCATTACGGAACGATTTTCCAATCTGTCCAATTCCAAATGGAATCTTTTTCCGTGATGTTCTCTGTACATTTTTAAAGTTTACGAAAATACCCTGTGCCGTTTCCGGTCTTAAATAAACAGTATTCTTCGCGTCTTCCGTAACACCCTGGAATGTTTTGAACATTAAGTTAAACTGGCGGATATCAGTAAAATCATGCTTACCACAGGAAGGACAGGCGATCTGATGTTCATCGATATAAGCCTTCATCTGTTCCTGAGTCCATCCGTCAACGGAAGATTCTAATTCTAATCCGTTATCGTGTGCATAATCTTCGATCAGCTTATCCGCACGAAAACGTTCATGACATGATTTGCAGTCCATCAGCGGGTCTGAAAATCCGCCCAGGTGGCCGGAAGCTACCCATGTCTGCGGATTCATTAAGATCGCACAGTCAACCCCTACGTTATATGGGCTTTCCTGAATAAATTTTTTCCACCATGCTTTTTTTACATTGTTCTTTAATTCCACGCCAAGGTTACCATAATCCCATGTATTCGCAAGTCCTCCATAGATTTCAGAACCCGGATATACGAATCCTCTGGATTTTGCTAACGCTACGATTTTATCCATTGTCTTTTCCATTGTTCTTACCTCACATTTTATTTCAGAATCCTGTATTCAAAAACAAGTCTGCTTTATTTTACCTAGAATTTACTGTTTTTTCAATACTTTATATCAAGAAAATCCAGAGATTTGAATTTATGATCAATATAAACATATATAAAATCCCGGCAGATTTCCTGCAGCTGACGCATCACCTGGTTTGAAACGGTAAATGTATATAATGTTTCTACCGGACTGCTGATGATATACTGAATCGTATAAAGCGTTGATTCCCCGAGCAAAAGTCCTTTTTCCGACCGGGCGCATCTGCTGCATAAAACTCCGCCTGCCCGGCTGCTGAAATAATTCAAGTTTTCTTCCGTTCCACACCGGCTGCACTGAAAACTTTCCATCCCATATCCATAAAATGCAAGCACTTTTATTTCATAAATGCTCCGGACAAGCGGCAGCGGAATCGTCCCTTTTTCCAAAATACGCATTGTCTGATAGAGCAGCTTTAGAATATTGATCTCATCGTTGTTTTCTCTCGTCAGATACGATGCAAATTCACAAAAATAGCTTCCATAATAAATTAATTCCAGATTTTTTTTTAACTGGCTGAAATAATTGATCACTCTTGCATTTTTCAAATTATAAGAAGTCCTGCCCTCATACAACGTAAATTCCCCGAATGTAAATGGCTGGCAGACGGCGCCAAACGGATTATTGATCCGCTTGGCGCCTCTTGCAAACGATGCAATCCTGCCCCGCTCTTTTGTCAGTATCACGATGCGCATGTCATAATCGCCGACAGAGCCTGCAGACAAGATCATGCCGGTTACCGTAATTTCCTGACTCATCTATTTACACTTCCTTCTTATCATATCCATAGTTCTTCAACAGGAAGTCACTGTCTCTCCAATCTTTTTTCACTTTGATCCAAATTTGGAGGTTGACTTTCATACCGAGCAGATTTTCAATCTCACGGCGTGCCTGGCTTCCGATCTTCTTTAACATGGAACCCTGTTTCCCGATAATGATTCCTTTGTGAGAATCTTTCTCACAGATAATCGTCGCATCGATATCCATAAGATCTTTTCGCTTTCTCACCTTCATAGAATCAATCACAACAGCGATACCATGCGGGATTTCCTTATCCAAAAGCCGAAGTGCCTTTTCACGGATCAGCTCCGCAACGATCTGTCGTTCCGGCTGATCTGTGATCGTATCTTCGTTATAATACATCGGTCCCGGGCTGAGATATTCAAAAATCGTCGCAATAATATCATCTGTATTTTTATCTTTCAGCGCAGATACCGGTATGATCTCGGCAAAATCAACAACATCTTTGTATTTTTCAATCGCTTCAAAGATCATCTTTTCCTCAACCGTATCAATTTTATTGATGATCAGGAAAATCGGCGTCCGGACTTTTTTCAGCTGTTCAATAATATACTGTTCCCCTTTTCCGATAAACGTCGATGGTTCTACCAGCCAGAGAACAACATCCACTTCATTTAACGTTCTCTGAGCCACTTTCAGCATATAATCCCCCAGTTTGTTCTTCGCGCGGTTAATACCCGGAGTATCTAAAAAGATGATCTGTCCTCGTTCATCCGTATAAACAGTCTGGATCCGATTTCTGGTAGTCTGTGGTTTGCTGGATGTGATCGCAATCTTCTGACCGATCAGATGGTTCATCAAGGTAGATTTCCCGACATTCGGTCTTCCAATTAAGGTCACAAATCCTGATTTAAATTCACTCATAAATTCCTCTTTCCTGCCCTTTAAAATACATGCTTAACTTCTTGAAAACCTGCACTGTTTTCTTTCATCTTATCTTCATTTCCGATCGCACAGATAATACCCTGGTTTGCTACTGCGGCAACGATCGGCTCTAAACTCCGGATCACTTCCTGCGTGCAGGAAAGTACCTGATCGCGTTCCTTCTGCAGCTGTTCTTCTGTTAATCCGCTTAAATAAGCCGCAAAACTGAATTCTCCCTTTGCGGACGGTTCCATCGGTACATCCATGCCACTGACTGCGCCGATAATATATTTTAACATAGTACGATCATCCGCATGGAAATCAGCCACATAGTCGCGCGCTTTTTTATAAATCTCATATGTTTCCATGAGATTCGGATCGCGATAAGATACAAGATAGCCGTCGCCGTTTCTTGCAAAACTGCACATGCAGCCGTATGCGCCGCCTTTAACACGGATATTCTCCCACAGATAATCATAGGAGAACATCATCTGCAGTACCTTTAATGCTCCATGATAAGCCATTCCCGCATCCAAAAAGTTTCCGGCAGTCGCTACGTATTGTACCTGGCTTGCCGTTGCAAATCCTTCATTTAAAATTTCAGCCGGAAGTCCTTCATAAGTTCCTTCCGCTTTTTTGGATAAATGGCTGATAAATTCTTTTATTTCTGCTTCAAATACACTTTCTACTTTCTGATCATCCGTTACGCTTAGGATCAGTTTTTCTTCTGTAAAAATCTTTTTCTGCGCTTCTTTCATACCCGCGATCAGACTGTCCGCCTTTTCATCATAATGTTTATAGATATCATCTAAAAATTCAAAGAAAGAAATCCCTTCGATCCATTCTTTATAGCGGCACCCTTCCGAAACATAGGACAATGCTCTCATCGAAGCCGTCTTATGTCCGGCTGAAGAAAATCCGGTTTTCAACTGCGTATGGATCCGCGCTACGATTTCTTTCAGACGCTCCTTATCTTCCAGATCGGAAGTAAAGAAAATCTCTTTGATCAAACGGAACGCATCCGGAATTTTATCATAAAAACATTTTGTCTTTATTTCCCAAAGCGGGACCAGGGTTCTCTTTTCATCTGCTGTCGGCATAATACGGTAATTGCAGCTGATTCCACCGGTATTGATATTAATTTCGTTTGCAAGTTCATTATAGCTGTAATGCTCTGTATTTACATATCGATAAACTGCCGTAAGCATCGATGCATAAGGAATGAATCTGACCGGCAGATGATCCACTTTAAATGCAAGCGTGATATAAGAAATACCATTCGTAAAAATGTTATGATGGATCGTCTTCACTCCTGCGGTAACTGTTTCCTGGTTATATAATTTTCTTGCTTTTTTCTCAATATCATCCAGCGACAACAGCGGAATTTTTTCCAAATCTTCTTTTTTCGTCGGCTCTTCCTGATACTTCTTTAATGCTTTTGTCGTATCAATCATATGCTGGATTTCCTTCGCGGACAAGGATGCTTTATAGGAAGCCAGTTTTTCTTTCAATGCCGCTTCCTGTCTGGAATTCAATCCTTTTTCCGGCTTAAGGACCACGATTGTCTTATGACTGTTCTGAAGCAGATACGTCCGGATCAGTTGTTCAAAGTAATCCGTTTTTAAACGTTCTCTGAGCAGCGCAAACGTTTCATTTGTCTGAATATGGATAAATGGTTTTTCATCATCATATAACCAACTGTCAAACATATTCAATCCATGGATCAGCCCTTTTGGAAATCTTCCAAAATCAGCTTCTTTATATTTAAATTCATAGTTCGTCAAAGCTGCTTCCAGCGCACGCTTATCAATTCCCTTTTCCGCAATTTGATTCAATACATTTTCGATTGTCTCTATAAATTCGGCTTCCTGATCAATATCCGCATTTTGCGCTACGATCGAAAAGATTGGCTGCTGAATGCCATTATCATAAGAACTAAAAACATCTGCCCCAATTCCTTTTTTGATCAGCGCTTCTTTTACCGGGGCTCCCGGCGCACCGATCAATACATATTCCAGGATCTGAAACGCCAGATAAAGTTCTTTATCCAGGCTGTCTCCGATCACTGCATTATAGGACAAATATGTTTTATGTTCTTCTTCTTCCTTTTCCGAAATAGAATAACTTTCTTCAATACGCTTTCTCTCTGTAAACGGCTTTTGCTGTGCAATATGAGAATCCACATCGAGATATTCGAAATCGGACAGATATTCTTCATCGATAAATGCCAGTGTTTCGTCAACATCCATATTCCCATACAAATAAATATAGCTGTTGGAAGGATGATAGTACGTGCTGTGAAAACGGATAAAATCTTCCTGCGTCAGATCCGGGATAAAATCAGGATCTCCGCCGGATTCAAAACCATATGGCGTATCCGGAAGCAGGGACTTCTGAATCACACGCATCAGCTGCTGCTCCGGTGATGAAAATACCCCTTTCATCTCATTATATACCACGCCGTTATACGTCAGCTCATCTTCCGGATGCTCCAGTTCATAATGCCATCCTTCCTGCTGCAGGATTTTTTCATTCTGATAAATGTTCGGATAAAAAACCGCATCCAAATAGACATGCATCAGATTACGAAAATCTTTATCATTGCAGCTTGCTACCGGATATACCGTTTTATCCGGATAAGTCATTGCATTTAAAAACGTATTTAACGAACCCTTTACCAGTTCGACAAACGGATCTTTTAACGGAAATTTTTTTGATCCGCACAATACCGAATGTTCCGTAATATGGGGTACTCCGGTATCGTCTTTTGGCGGAGTACGAAATCCGATATTAAATACTTTATTCTCATCTTCATTCGATACCACTACAACTTTCGCTCTTGTTTTTTTATGCTCTAATATATAGCCGGTACCATTTAACTCTTCTATTAATTCTTTTTTCTTACATTCATATGCCTGATTCATGATTTTCCTCATTTTTCTTTTACATTGAATTTTATTTTTGGGCTTCTATTTTTTCGGCCAGGTCATTCAAATATTCCCAGCGTTCCATTTTATATTCCAGTTCCTGTTCCGTTTTCGTTTTTTCTTCCATCAATTCATTTAATTTTATAAAATCATGTGACGCTTTCAGCGTCTGATTTTCTAATTCTTCCAGATGCAATTCCAGTTTTTCAATCTCATCCTCGATCGTTTCATATTCTTTCTTTTCTAAAAAAGTAAATCTCAGCTTTTGCTGACGTGGCTTTTTGTAATTTTTTTCTTTTTTCACTTTTGGAGATGCCGCTTCCACACTCTTTATTCTTTTGGCGAGGTAATCGGTATAACCGCCTTCGTATTGTACGATTCTGCCATCCCCTTCAAAAGCAAAGATCCTCTGTACGATCCGGTCCAGAAAATAGCGGTCATGCGATACCGTTACGACGATTCCCTGAAAATGATCCAAATAATCTTCCAGAATCGTCAGCGTAGCAATATCCAGATCATTCGTCGGCTCATCCAGGATCAGGACGTTTGGTGATTCCATAAGGATCTTTAACAAATACAGCCGGCGTTTTTCTCCTCCTGATAACTTTTCAATCGGCGCATACTGCATATCCGGCGTAAATAAAAATCGCTCCAACATCTTCGATGCAGAAATCTTTCCTTCCGGCACGGTAATATATTCTGCAGTATCCCGGATATAATCGATCACCCGTTGTTTGCGGTCAAAACCTTCTGCCTCCTGCATAAAGTATCCGATTCGGATCGTTTCCCCGATCTCGATCGTTCCCGCATCCGGTTTGATCCGCTGGTTGAGGATCTGCAAAAGCGTTGTCTTCCCGCATCCGTTTGGTCCGATGATCCCGATTCTCTCATCTTTCAACAGAATATAGGAAAAATCGTCGATGATGACCCGATCTCCATATTGTTTATGAATATGGGAAATTTCGATTGTCTTTTTCCCCATTCGGGAAGCAGCGCTTGAGATTTCAATCCTGGCTTCTTCTTCCGGCGGCGTCTGCTGTTTCAATTCCTCCAGGCGATCCAGACGCGCCTGCTGCTTTGTCCCTCGTGCACGGACGCCCCGCTTCGCCCATTCCAACTCACTCCGAAGAATACTCCTTCGCTTTCGGTCAGAAGCAGCCTCCATATCTTCTCTCTGTTTTTTTAATTCCAGAAACCCGGAATAATTCGTTTCGTAAGTATACAACGTCTGATCGTCGATTTCAACGATCTTATTTGTCACGCGGTCAAGAAAATACCGGTCATGCGTTACCATAACCAGAACACCGCGGTATTTGCACAGATACTCCTCCAGCCATTTTGCCATCTCATTATCGATGTGGTTGGTAGGCTCGTCAAGTACGAGAATGTCAGCAGAATGAATGAGGATTTTTGCAAGCGCAGCGCGTTTTTTCTGTCCGCCGGATAAGATATCCGTCCGCATCTCATAATCCGGAAGTCCCAAACGCATCAGGATGGACTTCGCCTCTCCCTCTTTTTCATAACTCTGATCCATCACATATTGCAGCAGTGTGATCCCTTTTTCAAATTCCGGATTCTGAGGCAGATATGCGATGGTGGTATTGCGGTTCATCACAACGCTTCCGGCATCCGGTTCCTCTATCCCTGCAATGATCTTTAACAATGTCGATTTCCCGGTTCCGTTAATCCCAATGATCCCGACCTTATCTCCTGCATTTAATCCTAAAGTTATATCTCGAAAAAGGATACGGTCCCCGTATCCTTTTGCTGCCTGTTGTACTGTTAAAACATTCATTTTATTCTCCTGTACAGAACTCTATTCTAAAATCAAAGAAACCGGACAATGATCCGATCCCATAATATCCGTATGGATCATCGCTTCTGCAAGCCGGTCTTCCAAACATTCCGACACACAAAAATAATCGATGCGCCATCCGGCATTTTTTTCACGAGCCTTAAAGCGATAAGACCACCAGCTGTAAGCGCCCGTAACATCCGGATAAAAATAACGGAACGTATCGATAAATCCGGCTTCTAAAAGCTCAGTAAATTTTGCGCGCTCTTCATCGGAAAATCCGGCATTTTTATGATTTGTCTTCGGGTTCTTCAGATCGATCTCCTTATGTGCTACATTCAGATCTCCGCAGAGGATCACCGGTTTTTTCTCTTCCAGTGTTTTTAAGTAGCATCGGAATGCATCTTCCCATTTCATCCGGTAAGAAAGACGTCTGAGTTCTGTCTGGGAATTCGGCGTATAACAGGTAACCAGATAATAGTCTTCATATTCCAGTGTGATCACACGTCCCTCCCGGTCATGTTCTTCCACACCAATCCCGTTTTGTACGCTGAGCGGCTTTTCTTTTGTAAATACTGCTGTACCGGAATACCCTTTCTTTTCCGCATAGTTCCAAAATTGATAATATTCCGGAAGATCCAGATCAATCTGCCCTTCCTGTAACTTCGTTTCCTGGATGCAGAAAACATCCGCATCCAGTTCATTCATTACATCTAAAAATCCTTTTTTTACACAGGCCCGCAAGCCATTTACATTCCATGATACTAATTTTGTCATAATGTTTCCACTCCGGATCAATCAAATAATTGGTCTAAGAAATAATACAACTCTTTTTTCCACCATGGCCAATCATGATAGACATCGTATCCCCAGTAATCAAACCAGACCGGGATGCCTTTTTCAGCTAACAGGCCGTCCAGCGCCCGTGTGCTCGCAAGACATTCTTCATCCCACTGACCTTGTCCAACTGCAATAATCGCTCTTCCCTGACGATACAGATCCATATAGTAATGATCTGCTGGCAGATTCTTTAAATAATCGTATGGTGAATTGTTATACGTATTCGCATCCATATAATTTCCGATCAGATATCTCGTGTCATACACACCGCTCTGCGCCAGCATATAATCAAACAGATCCGGTCTGCGGAAATAGACATTCGCTGCATGGAAAGCTCCCATACTGCAGCCTGTGACCATTGCTTTCATTCCGCTTCGGTTAATGTCCATCATCATCGGATACAATTCATCCATGATATAGTGCATCCACTGCTCATGCATGTACATACGATGTCCCATATCCCAATCGTCGCTGTTCCATGTTTCCCCGTCCAGGCTGTCGATGGAAAAGAGCTGAAGCAGTCCGGCTTCAATTCTGGACACATATGGTTCGATCATGCCAAAGTTTTCATAATCATAGTATCTGCCGTTTTGAGATGGCAGGATCAGACAAGGCTTTCCCCCATGTCCGTAAACTTTAAATTCCATATCGCGCTGGAGGCATCCGCTCCAGACTTTATAATATTGTGTATGCATATCATTCTCCTAATTTTTATTATTCCACCATAAAGTGAATGCAATCCATTAATTCATCGTACGTCTTACATTTTGTAAGGTACATGTAATCGCCCATTCCATCCGCCAGAACCTGCGGCAATTCCTGATAATCCCAGATCCGGTCACCATAAACGCTCATAATCTCTTCATGGCTGTGTCGATATGTTTTTCCTTTTCTTCTGCCGACAAACAGACAATTAGAAATCTCTCTGTCTCCAGAAAGCCAGATCTGATCGTAGCAGATCATATCTGCCCACAATTTATAAATGTCAAAGCTATTTGCATAATTATACATGTCCGGAGTAAAGCCGCCGCACGGACGCATATTTACTTCCAGACCGATAATATCGCCCTTCTTTCCAAGCCCTTCACGGTCTTCTAACAAACGGAAAAATTCAAAATGTACCAGGCGGTTTCTCACGCCGAACGCCTGTAAGGTTCTTCTTCCGGCATCCGCCAGATCATCTGCCACATGGTCAACAATATAGAAATAAACATCTTCTTTTTCATTCACAGCATCAACGATCGAGATCAACGTAATATTTCCGGTCTCAAATAATACTTCGCCTTTGCTGTTTACAAGAGCGTCGTAAGAACACACTTCTCCATTTACAAATTCTTCCATAATATACTGAACTGATGGAAGATTGGCATAAAAGGCATCAAAATCAGCGTCATTTTTTAATTTATACGTATTGCTCGCTCCAACTCCATTATCCGGTTTTACGATCACAGGATAACCGACTTTTTCTACAAAGGCCTTCCCTTCATCATATGTTGATACAAGATGATACTGCGCCGTCGGCACTCCCGCTTTTGCATAGTTCGCTTTCATTTTAGATTTATATTTTACGGATTCCATATCTTCAGAATGTGGCCCGGTCGTTACATTAAAGTCAGTACGGAGTCTTGCATCCTGTTCCAGCCAATATTCGTTATTGCTCTCAATCCAGTCGATCTTACCGTATTTAAATGAAAAAAAGGCAACTGCCCGGAACATCTCGTCATAGTTTTCCATATTATTCACTTTATAATATTCTGTAAGAGATCCTTTTAATTCATCAGTCAGGGAATCATATTCTGCATCGCCGATGCCTAAAACATTCACGCCGTTCTTTTTCAATTCCGCGCAAAACTTCCAGTAATTCGTAGGGAAATGTGGTGAAATAAATATAAAATTCATACTGCTCCTCTTTTCTTTTCAAATTTTAGATAGTTGTATTATACTACATTTTTTTGCATAAAAAAAGAGGCTGCATATCAGAATCCACTGATCAACAGCCCCGCTTTCCCCCTGTTATTGCAGGATATCCACAACAACTTTCTTTTTATCCTTTGAAGATGCTGCTTTTACAACAGTGCGGATCGCTTTTGCGATTCTTCCCTGTTTGCCGATAACTTTACCCATATCATCCGGAGCAACGCGCAGTTCTACTACGATCACTCCTCCGGATTCTTTTTCGGTCACATTCACTTCTTCCGGATGATCAACTAGAGACTTTGCAATTACCTTTACTAAGTCCTTCAAGACTCATACCTCCCCTAGTGATTATTTTTCAATTCCTGCTACTTTTAATAATTTCGCTACAGTATCTGTTGGCTGAGCTCCATTGTTTAACCATTTTTTTGCTGCTTCTTCATCAAATTTGATCACGCTAGGATCTTTTGTTGGATCATATATACCGATTTCTTCGATAAATCTTCCATCACGAGGAGCTCTTGCATCTGCTACAACTACTCTATAGAAAGGAGCTTTCTTCTGTCCCATTCTTTTTAATCTCATTTTTACTGCCATTGTTATTTACCTCCATTTGAATGAAATATTTTTCTTGTTATGAATTACATTTATTTAGAAAGGAAATGGAAATTTTCCTTTTCTGCCTCTTCTGCCTTTTTTACCCCCGAACATGCCTGACATCTGTTTCATCATCTTCTGGGATTCTTCAAAGTTTTTACATAATTTGTTCACTTCAGCAATTGGAACACCGGCTCCATTCGCAATCCTTCGTTTTCTGGAAGGATTGATGATCTTCGGATTTTCGCGTTCTTCCTTCGTCATAGAATAAATAATGTTCGCTGTTTTGTCAAGCATTCCATCATCAATTTCCACACCGCGAAGCTGTTTGCTCATTCCCGGAATCATATTTAAAATATCGGCCATGCCCCCCATTTTCTTAACCTGTTCCATCTGTTCCAGATAATCATTAAAGTTAAATTCTGCACGGCGCATCTTGCCAGCCATATCCATGGCTGTCTTTTCATCAATAGACGCTTCCGCTTTTTCAATCAATGTAAGGACATCGCCCATGCCAAGGATCCTGCTTGCCATACGATCCGGATGGAATTGCTGGAGATCTTCCAGTTTTTCCCCCATGCCGATATAGAGGATCGGTTTTCCGGTTACCGCTTTTACGGATAACGCTGCCCCGCCTCGCGTATCACCATCCATCTTCGTAATGATAACGCCGTCGATCCCAACCCGCTCGTTGAAATCTTTTGCAACATTAACTGCATCCTGCCCTGTCATCGCATCCACAACTAAAACAGTCTGCGTCACGTCTACATGATCCTTGATCTCAATCAGCTCCGTCATCATGCGGTCGTCGATATGCAGACGACCGGCCGTATCGATGATCACAAGATTATTTTTATTTACTCTTGCATATTCAATACCTGCCTGTGCAATTTCTACCGGATTCTGATTTCCTTCTATTGTAAAAACAGGAACTCCCTGCTTTTCCCCATTTACCTGTAACTGTTTGATCGCAGCCGGACGATAGACGTCACAGGCAATCAGCAGCGGACGTTTGCCTTTTCTTTTAAACTGTCCGGCAAGCTTGGCAGCAGACGTCGTTTTTCCGGCACCCTGAAGGCCGGCCATCATAACAACCGTCATATCTGCTCCCGGTTTCATCTTAAGTTCTGTCGTTTCAGAACCCATCAGTTCGATCATCTCTTCGTTTACAATCTTAATAACCATATGTCCCGGATTTAATCCGTTTAATACATCCTGGCCGATTGCACGATCTGTCACTTTTTTTACAAAATCTTTTACGACGCGGAAGTTAACATCTGCTTCCAGAAGCGCACGCTTTACTTCTTTCATTGCTTCTTTAACATCTGCTTCTGTTAATCTTCCTTTTCCGCGAAGATTTTGAAATACGTTTTGGAGTCTGTCAGATAAATTTTCAAATGCCATATCTCTTCTCCTATATTCTAATACTCTTCTATGATCGCATTCGATATATGTTCAATCTCTTTTAATTTTTCAACTACTTCCTGATCCGATTCCTGCTCTAAAATGTCGCGTGCATGATGATTGATCATCATGACCATCTCTTTTGTCCTCAAAAATTTCTGTAATAGATGTAGTTTCTCTTCATATCCCTCTAAAATATTATTGCAGCGTCTGATCATATCATAAGCTGCCTGACGGGTAATTCCGTGATCCTGAGCAATTTCTGACGGAGACAAATCATTCTGAACATAGTCGCCATATATTTCTTTTTGATGAGCGGTTAACAGTTCTCCATAAAAATCATATAGCATTGCCTGTTCTACAATTCGTTCCATTTCGACCACCTCTGTAAAGTATTTTTCCTTTACCGTAGGCTAGTATACAAAAAAAAATTTTTTCTGTCAAGTATTTTTGCATGACAAAATAAAATTTTAATAATCGTTCAACCTTTAAAGGATACGATCTTCTCAAATAAGAAAATCGTATCCTTTCTTTTTTATTTACTGATCGGCCATTGTATCTGCCGATTGTAATACATACTGCGCTTTCAGATATCCAATCCTATTTTTATAGGAAACACGGTAATAGCCGTTCTGAGCCGTACTAAGTACCCGTGCGCGGTATCCTCCCGGTATTTCCGCAACAACCTTTGAAGATTCATTTTTTCTCTTATAGAGAGTAACAGTATCTTCCTTTGTGTCTATATAATAGAGCGGATAATCTTCCAGAAGTTTCTTTTTTGTTTTTTCGCTGACTTTCTGATCATATCGGAGCAAATACCGGTTTTTCACATACCCTTCTCTGCTCTTATACTGAATCTTATAGTATCCCCTGATCTTGGACGACAGAATCGTTACTTCCGATTTATCCGGAATGACCGTCGTTATTTTAGAATATGGGGAAGGTGCATCGCACAATGGAAGACCATGTGCACCTCCGTATACATAATAAGTTCCCGTTTTTTGTTCTTCCTGCTGTTCTTGTTCTTC
>DVKZ01000009.1 GCA_018715775.1 Candidatus Fimousia stercorigallinarum
TAATTCACCTGGTTCTCATAGCTTAATAACTGTTCTTCTTGGTCGGTTGACACCCGGCAGTACGCTGCCATCCGTATCCTCCGGACGTTCTGGCTGGGGTTCTCCTGTGAAGTCGAATTCTGCTTTGCTGGTATAACGGTAATGCTTCTTGCCATCTTTCAAAACCTCCTCTACTACCGTTTGTCCCGTGATGTGCAGTCCTGCAAGTTCCGTATCATCAATCCGGATTCCCTTGCACGCCTGTTTCCCCTGCTCGATGTAAGTGCTGCACAGCCATTGGATCTTTTTCTTGTAGACCTGCCTCCGCCGAAGCGTCTTTCCACAATACGGGCAGATCAGCATTCCACTTAAGGGATACCGGTTCTGAAATTTCCTCGTTCCGTCCTGCCCGATATTTCTGATCTTTTTCCGGTAATCCCGCATCTCCTGCGCCTGCTGCCAGACTTCCGAGGTAACAATCGGCTCATGGTTTTCAGAAATGTAATAGCTTTGTACTTCCCCACGATTTTTCCGTGTAACATTCCGCTTGTCTGGTGGCGTATAATATTTTTGTAAAAGGAAATCCCCTTTATACTTTTCATTGGCGATCATTCCACCAATGGTCCCGCCTTCCCAGGTTCCCCCTGTCACTGTAGGAACCCTAAGGTAATCCAGCAGGTTCGCAATTCTGGTGCTTCCTACGGCCATCAGATAAAGGTCAAAAGACAGCCGGACAATCTCTGCCTCTTTGCCATTCACCACCAGATCCCCATATTCGTTTTTGTCATATCCACAAAAACGGGAAGTGGTGATCATCACCTCTCCCCGCTCAAATTTCTTCTTAATGCTCCATTTATTGTTTTCACTCATGCTCCTACTCTCTTCCTGGGCAAAAGAAGCGAGGACAGCAAGCATCATCTCACCGTCCCCTGAAAGAGTGTTAATATTCTGTTCTTCAAAAAAAATACCGACACCCAGTTCTTTCAGTTCTCTCGCAACTTTCAGAACGGTGACGGTATTTCGTGCAAACCTTGATATGGACTTTGTTATGATCAGATCGATCTCCCCTGCTCTTGCTCTCTCCAGCATCTTCTGGAACTGCGGCCGGTTTTCACAATATCCGGAGATCCCCTGATCTGCATAGACACCAGCAAACGCATATTCCGGATTCGACCGGATCAGTCTTTCGTAGGTTGCCGTCTGATTTTCCAGAGATTCCTCCTGCCTTCTGCTGTCAGTGGAAACCCTGGCATAAGCGCAAACTCTTTTTTTCTTTTCTGCTGTAGGAACCGCAGTGATAATCCTTATCCGCATGTTTCTTCACTTCCTTCAAAATAAGCCACAATAAATTTCTGAATCCTTTGAAAAATACGCCCTGCATCTTCCACTTCATCCAGACAGAGAACTTCCACCTGCGCCTTTTCACAGATTTCCATAAACTCCATAAACTGTCCCCAATCCCTGGCAATCATCGCCGCCCGGACAGAAACCACTAGATCAATCTGATCTTGTGAAATATCCTGTTTCAGACGGTTGAACTCCTTCCTGTCCGGATCAGCGCCAAAGGCTTCTTCAAAATAGATCCATATGCATTGCTTGACTTTCCATTAGAAAGAATCTCAATCCCACTTTACTAGAGCAACCGTATAAGTTCCATTTTTGTATACCCCAAATTGGTTTCTGCCAGTACATCGCAAACTGCTTTTAGATGTTTTTGATCTATAATTTTCGTTACCATAAATTCTCCATCAGATATTACTCATTCTTAATCTCATGTTGTCTGTCTACAAAGTTCCACAAGGCTGATATTCATTCTTTAACACAATCATATCCAATGTAGTCATTTTCTACCTCCATTAGCATAGCACAATTATAAACCTCCTGGTTGATAAGCACAAGCTACCTTCAAAATGATAGTGTAAATTCATTGTCAGTTTGAAAAAAATAGAGATACTCTAAGATCTGATAGAATTCGTTTTTGATTTTCCCAAGTATAAAATATTTATCGATGTTTCGTCAACCATATTGGGGGTCTACAAATAAACCTTATTGCTTGGATCCGTTTATCTATGTCTTGTCTTTGTGTCAAGGACAAGCAGGTGCTATAGCCTCCTTGACACTGAGCCAGGAAACAAATGCTGTAGCACTCAAGCAAATAAGGTTATTTATGCTTCACACTCTTTTTGATTTACAGTAGACGTAACTGTGTACAAATGCTTGTTGTTGCATAGCATCGAAGTTTGCTCATGCGTTCTGCTCCTGTCTGGCTCCATCCATTGGCCTTGAACTTATGTGTGAAAAAAACAGGTGGCTCATATGTCCTTCCTCACTACACCCGAAAAGAAGCTTGTTATGGTATGCCCTTATAGTTGCACTCCAGTTTCCCAGCGCATATTTCTGAAGTTGTTCTATTGTTTTCGGATTATCTGCCAATCTTAAATATTTCGTCAGTAAGTTCCTTGAACTTACCACGCTGTTTTTTATAGATATATTTATACAACTTTGCTTTCACATCATCTTCTTTTTCCATCATCTGATTCGACGCAGCATTAATGTATTTTGCAAGACCTTTATGCTACACCTACATATTCCATCAACCCAGGCGCAAATGCCAGTTTCTGAGAACTTGGAAATAATAGAATAAAAAAATATTTCATATTTTTCACTCACAAAGTAACATCAGCTTAATCTAATTAGACACAT
>DVKZ01000092.1 GCA_018715775.1 Candidatus Fimousia stercorigallinarum
AAGAAACGACGATTTTGCAAAAAATAATCTTTGGAATCGAAGTTATCGGTATTATTTTTATTGCGATGTTTATCGGCATTATCTTACGGATCATTTATGTTCAGCATGAGAGAAAGAAAAGAAGACAGCGAAGAATAATGCAGAGAAGACGGCAAAGAGATGCAGAGAGAAAAAGACGGTCATAGATTGACGGGATATAGAAAAGAGGGGGTATATCAGCATTTCCCCTCTTTTTTGTGCTTTTTTAATCAAATTTTAAAGATAATTGTTCAAAATCAGGCTGCTTTTGATAGTAAGCTACCCGCTTTTTTAAATCCTTCCAGGTCACATTGCCGGAGCGGTTTTTATGCAGCATACGGTGGCAGTTTGCACAGATGGGAATAAAATCCCTTGCCGGGTCAATCTGTGATTCCGGAATATCACCGCCGATATAATGGATATCAATAAAATCCCTGGCAATATCAAGACCATAGGTTTCGGCAAAATTAAAACCACAGATCGAGCAGTTTGTTCCGAGTTGTTCAATGACTTGTTCCCGGTTTCCGATATCCCGTTCGCATTTTAAATGATGTGTCAGTTTCTTTGCAGACTGGCACATAACATCTAGACTGACAGATGTATTTTCATCATAATGTATGATATAATCGAGCAGAGAAGTATCATCTTCAATCGATTCAAAATTTTCAATAAAAAATTCAAATTCGCTTGCAGTATCGGTATGGATCCAGCTCTGGATCAGATGAACTTTTCCAAGAAAAGTAAATGGCAGGGTATGTTTTTCCCGGTAAAATAAATAAATACGGTTGACAGGAGCGTCCAGATTCTTCTGCAGAAGCTGGTCTGTTCCGTGTTTATCCGCACCTTCAATTTTTATCATATTACCGCGGAGTTCATTTTTAAATTGGGTTAAGCCGGGCTGGCGCTGTTTGGTAACAAATAAGATCAAAATATCCGAACCTTTCGGATGAAATACTCCTTTTACAAGGGCATGATGGCTTTTATAACCCCATAAGGCGGCTAACTGTTTGGCTGTATAAGTATGATTGATTTCTAATTGCTCGATATCAACGTGACCCATAATCTCCTCCTGTGTATGATTGACTATATTCTAAGTATATCACAAAAATCCGACTTTTTTAGCGTAGAAATGACTTGATTACCGCAAAAACTTCGCGGACATAACAATGGATCAGAATCGGAGCCGGTGTTTTTGCGGCAAGCCCGAATACATTGTGAAATCCGCAT
Source organism: Candidatus Fimousia stercorigallinarum (assembly GCA_018715775.1). Classification (GTDB taxonomy): domain Bacteria; phylum Bacillota; class Clostridia; order Lachnospirales; family Lachnospiraceae; genus Fimousia; species Fimousia stercorigallinarum. The sequence goes on from DVKZ01000092.1 coordinate 1,246, forward strand.
TTTTCTGCGAGCTTTATTATCCGGTACAGATGAAAATCGTTCGAAATCACGCATACCTTTGGATTGCGCAGGGAGATATATTCTTTGGAAAACCGAAGATTTTCTTCTGTCGTACGCGCATGTTCTTCGACAAGAAGCCGATATGCCGGGATCCCCATCCGGATCAGTTCTTGCTGCATGCATTTTCCCTGAGATATTTTTGCATTTGCATTTTGATAGCCGGTTAAAATGGCAATCGTATGTTCATGAGCAGATAAATAGTAAAAGGTTGTCTGAATACGTGCCAGGAGAGCATTGGACGGTTTTTCACCACGTACGATCGCACCCGGAACGATGAGATAGTCTGCCTCCACTTCCTGATTTTTGCAGAAATGCTGTGTATTCCATATTTTCAAAAGAATAATTAAGAAAAAAGCAAGAATTATGAAAGTAAATAACTTTATAATACGATGTATGATAGAAGGAAGAGAAAGATAGATGCTGCTTTGCAAAAAAACAGCGGCAAATGCGCTTATGACAGCGGCAAAAAGCCAAAAACGAACAAAGGAAGTCCGAAGACCGGAATAAGCGATAATCACTCCATAATAAACAACGCAAAAAATGGATAATAAATAAAAAAATATTGAAATCATAATAAAATCTCCCAGCAAATCTTTTTCATAATTATATTATAACATACTGGCAAAAAAGAACGGGTATTGAAAACGCGATTCTTATCATAAAATAGAATGAGCGGGTTACGGAAGGAATGATCATGACGAAAAAAATACAAAGAAGAAAAACAGATCCGGCCTTTTTGAAATTGCTTGTGATCCTTATCGTATTGATGATCGCCGGAACTTATTATTTTCAGAGGATGAGCAGCATCCATGTGGAGTCCGGGGATCAGATACAGGTGATTGATGTTTCAAGATGGAACGGTAAGATAAATTGGAAAAAAGTAAAGAAATCGGATATTTATTATGCAATGCTGCGAATTGGGAGAGGTGCGCAGGATTCATCCGGAATGGCGGAAGATTCGTATTTCTATCAAAATTATCAGAGTGGAAGATCGTATAATATGAAAATGGGTGTTTATTTTTACTCTCATGCCGAAACGACAAAAGAAGCGAAGAAAGAGGCGGAGTATTGTCTGGGACTTTTGGAAAAGTATGGAATCAAGCCGAAAGATCTTGCAATGCCGGTCGCATATGATGTGGAAGAAGAGAGCATTTTTGCGACCGGGAAAAATAATGTAACAAAAGTAACCAAGACGTTTTGTGATGCGATCGAAGATGCGGGCTATACCCCGATGGTTTATTCATCGGCATCGTCGCTGATGCAGTATTTTAAGCACAGTACGATCAAGAATTATAAGATTTGGGTGGCACATTATGGAGTAGAGGAGAGCGGACCGAGTTATCCATATCATTATGATATGTGGCAATATACAAGTGAAGGCATCGTGCCGGGAGCGAATACGAGTAAAAAAGATCATGTCGGCAATTGCGATATTAATTATTACATAGTAGAATAGCAGGGTAAGAAAAAATAACTGCTGAAAGGAAAAAACATGAGAGAAATAAAAACAGTATCCCTGATCGGACTTGGAGCAATCGGAGCTTTTGCAGCACCGGGACTAAACCAGTTATTAGGAGAAAATTTTCGGATCATCGCGGGAAGCGACAGAAAAAAACGGCTGGAAACAAATGGCGTGATAATTAATGAGAAACACTATCAATTCCATGTTGTTGCACCAGAGGAAGAAACCGGATATGCGGATCTTGCGATTTTTGCCGTGAAGAATACGCAGCTTTCGCAGGCGATAAAAGATATGAGAAATCAGATCGGCCCGGATACGATCGTGATGTCTCTGCTAAACGGAGTGACAAGTGAGAAGCATATCGGTGCTGCATTTTATCCCGAAAATGTATTAGTGAGTGTGATTCGCGTGCCATCTTTAAATCAGAATGGAAGGATCCGTTATCCGGAAGAAAGCGGGATGATTTCTTTTGGAGAAGCACGAAATGAAAAATTATCGGATAAGGTAAAAGCAGTGAAGCGGCTGTTTGATCTTGCAGATATCCGATACGAGATTCCGGAAGATATGTTAAGAAACATGTGGTTAAAGTATATGACGAATGTAAGTGAGAATCAGCTGTGTGCGATCCTGGGTGTCCCTTATAAGGGATTTGCTGTCAGCCTTGATCACATCGAGGTGATGCGTGAAACGGCTGCCCGGGAAGTGATCGCGATCGCACAAAAAAAGGGTATTCATCTTAGCGATAGAGATCTGGAAGAACGGATCGGGATTGTCAGAAAACTGCTTCCGCAAGGGAAACCATCGACGCTTCAGGATATCGAAGCCGGCAGAAAGACAGAGGTTGAGACATTTGCCGGAGACGTGATCCGTATGGGCAGAGAAGTTGGCGTAGCAACTCCGTATAATGAGATTTTTTATCATATGATCTGTGCATTGGAAGAGAAAAATGAAGGAAAATTTGATTAAGATAGCATTTTATTTACGGTTTTCTCTAATAAAATAAAGAGAGGGCATTGCTCCATTATTTGATGATGGGGAGTGCCCTCTCTTTTTGAGAAAGAATAAGATAAGAAAATGGTTTTGTGAAAAGAAGTATTAATAGCGAATATAAATTCCCTGCTCTTCAATATAATCTGCCAGTTCCTGATAGGCTTCTTCTGCCCAGTCTTCTTTTATCTCAACGTGTTCCGGTTCTTTTTTTTCTTCTGTTGATTTGGTTGTTTCCATTCGTTTCTTTTCTTCTGACATGAAGATCACCTCGTTTCAAAATTATATCGTATCGTTGATGAGAAAATGAAAAATTGATATCGGTTATTGTTATGCAAAAAGGTGCCGCAGATCTGCGACACCTTTGTCTTCTCTTGTTATATCATATTTTATGAAAAATTCAAACTCTGCTTTGCGTATTTCTACAAAAGATGAGATTTTAGCAAATGCCCTGAGCGGTCATAGCTTCTGCAACTTTTTCGAAACCGGCAATGTTTGCGCCCATTACGTAGTCGCCTTCACATCCATAACGTTTTGCAGCATCTGCAATGTTGTGATAGATGTTAACCATGATGTTCTTTAATTTAGCGTCAACTTCTTCAAATGACCAGCTTAATCTTTCACTGTTCTGAGACATTTCAAGAGCAGAAGTAGCAACACCGCCTGCATTAGAAGCTTTACCGCCGATGAACCATACACCGTTGTCCTGTAAGTATTTTGTAGCTTCAATTGTTGTAGGCATGTTAGCACCTTCACAAACAGCTTTACATCCGTTTGCAACTAACTGTTTTGCATCGTCTAAGTGTAATTCGTTCTGTGTAGCACATGGAAGAGCAACATCACAAGGAATCTGCCATACGCCACGTCCTTCATGGTATTCTGCAGATGGTCTTGCAGCAGCATATTCTGTTAAACGAGCACGTTTTACTTCTTTTACTTCTTTTAATAATTCCACATCGATTCCTTCCGGATCATAAATCCATCCTGTAGAATCAGAACATGTAACAACTTTTGCTCCTAACTGATGAGCTTTCTGGATTGCGTAGATTGCTACGTTACCTGCACCGGATACAACAACTGTTTTACCATTTAAGGAATCACCGTGATCTTTGAATAATTCTTCTGTAATATAAAGTAAACCATATCCTGTAGCTTCTGTACGAACTAAAGAACCACCGAATGTTAAACCTTTACCTGTTAATACACCTTCATATAATCCGCGGATTCTCTTATACTGACCGAACATATATCCGATTTCTCTTCCGCCTACACCGATATCACCTGCAGGTACGTCTGTGTCAGCTCCAATGTATTTGCAAAGTTCTGTCATAAAACTCTGGCAGAAAGCCATAACTTCACGGTCGGATTTTCCTTTTGGATCAAAGTCGGAACCACCTTTACCGCCGCCGATCGGTAAACCTGTTAAAGAATTTTTGAAGATCTGTTCAAATCCTAAGAATTTGATAATACCAAGGTTTACAGATGGGTGGAAACGTAAACCGCCTTTGTAAGGTCCAATTGCGCTGTTAAACTGTACACGGTATCCTGTGTTAACCTGAACCTGTCCGTTGTCATCTACCCAAGGTACACGGAACTTGAACTGTCTTTCAGGGTTTACAAGTCTTTCTAATAAAGCATCTTTTCTGTAAGCATCTTCATTCGCTTCGATAACAGGGCGAAGAGATTCTAAAACTTCTGTTACAGCCTGATGAAATTCTGGTTCAGCAGGGTTTTGTTCAATAACTTTTGCAATTACCTCATCAACGTATGACATGTGCATGTCCTCCTTCAATTTTTCAATTTCAATTTTCAATTCTCCGTACAAAAATGCTTAATGTCTCGTACATCTTTGTCCTGTTGACTATTATATATAAAAACTGTCAATTTTACAAGTTTGAGTTTTAAAAATTGTAAAAAAAATTTGAAATTACTTAAAAAAATTAATTTTAAGCCAAAAAACAGAGAAAAAAATTAATTCATGAAGGATTGGATGTGGAAAAAATTCATTTTATAGAAAAAAATTCAGGCTTTGACCGGCAAAAAGAGATGGATTTTGTGAATTCAATGTGAATTCAAATACAAAAGATTGTATAAATTTCCGAGCTCTTTTATAATAAGGGGGACTGGAAAGGGGAATTTTTTATGAAAAAAGAAATAAAATTAATTGGACTTGATCTGGATGGGACAACGTTTACAAGTGATAAACGCATTACAGATCACACAAAATCGGTGATAGAAAAAGCCATTGAACAGGGCGTGACAGTCTTGCCATGTACCGGACGTCAGTTATCGGGACTGCAGGAAGAATTCTTATCAATGAAAGGAGTCCGATATGCGGTCACATCAAATGGGGCGTCGGTTATCGATCTAAAGGAAAAGAAAAAGCTGTTTACCGATTATATTCCTTATGAAATTGCCGCGGATACGATGGAGAGGTTATTAAAGGAAGAGATTTTAACGGATATTTATATTGATGGCCTTTGTTATATCGAAGAAGAATTGATGGTGCTGTTTACATCTTTTCTTCCGAATCAGGAATCGGTAACATACTTTAAAAAGACAAGAACGCCGGTTAAAAATCTGCCGGAATTTATTCGGAAGAATCGGTTGGATGCAGAAAAGATCCACCTTCTGTTCCGTGACATGGAATTAAAAGCAGCACTGAAAAAAGAATTTGATGCGAATCCGCATTTTCTAACAACTTCTGCGGTGTCCTTTAATTTAGAATTGAACAATAGGACAGCTGATAAAGGAACGGCCTTGCTTGTGCTTGCTGATCTTCTGGGAATTCCTCATGATCAAACAATGGCATGCGGGGATAGTTTTAATGATGAAGCGATGCTTCGAAAAGCAGGATTTTCTGTAGCAATGGGAAATGCAGATCCGGAAATTAAAAAAATCTGTGATTTTGTCACAAAGACAAATGATGAAGACGGCGTTGCCTATGCGATAGAAACTTTTGTTTTATCTTAAAAAAAGGAATGAAGTTGTAGATGAATATGATAAAAAAATACAAATACGCATTTGCGGCATTTGCAGTACCGTTTTTATTTCTCACGGGGACTATGGTGGCATTGGAATGCGCACCGTTTGGAAGCCAGAGTTTTATGATCGTTGACGCTTTGCACCAGTATCTGCCCTTTTTCTCGGATTATCAGGAAAAATTAAAAAATGCAGATTCTTTGTTTTATTCATGGAATGGAGGACTTGGGTATAATTTTTATTCTTTGTGGGCCTATTATTTGAGCAGCCCTTTTAATTTGATCATAAAATTTGTGCCGAAAATGACGATCATATCGGTATTAAACTGGATGGTCGTGCTGAAGTTTTCTTTATGTTCACTGACCGGATTTTTTTATTTTTCTTATCGGCAGAGAAAACAGAGTTTTCGCAATGTAGCCTTTGGGCTTTGTTATGCATTTAGTACATATATGACCGGATATTACTGGAATATCATGTGGCTGGAAGTAATGATCCTGCTGCCGGTTGTTCTGATCGGCATGGACCGCATGATGAAAGAAGGGAAATCAAGGATGTACTGCCTTGCGCTGTTTGCATCGCTGTTCTGTAATTATTATATATCTTTTATGGTATGTGTTTTCCTTGCTTTATGGTATTTTACCTATTCCTTTGAGGGAGTCAAAGATTTTTTCAAGAAAGGTATCCGGTTTGCCTGGAATTCCGTACTGGCAGCTGCAATGGCTGCGGTTGTTCTGCTCCCGGCATATCTCGGGCTCATGGATACATCATCGGCAACGCTTGATTTTCCGGAATGGCAGCTATATGGAAAAACGGCAGAACTTTTTGCAACCCATATGGCAGCTGTCGCGCCTTATAATATGTCAACAGACGACGGACTCGGCAACCTGTATTGCGGGATTCTTCCGGTTCTTGTATTCGTATTGCTGATCATTGATAAAAAAATGCCGCGGAAGGAAAAAATCAGGAAAATCGTGATCCTTGCCTTTATGGCGATCAGTTTTCAGGTAGAGATACTGAATTATGTATGGCATGGTTTTCATAATCAATACGGGATCCCGAACCGATTTGCATTTTTATATCTGTTTTTAATGCTTATTATGGCATATGAGCAATTGCAGTATATGAACTATCTTGAGACAAAGCGGTGGAAGATTGTATTGGCAGCAGCAGTGCTCATAGCGGGAATCGTATATTGTTATGAAAATTCCGTTCTCGATCAGGAAGAGGCATACTGGATCTCCGGCGGACTGGTCATTATATATGCACTTTTGTTATGCATTAGAAAGAAATGGACAGCAGGTGTGATTTCAGCGATCATGGTCATAGAGGTTATGGCAAATACCGCATATGGATTTTATCAAAGCGGACAGACAGATTCGGAGTATTTCTTTGGAGATACGGGTGCAATTGCTGAAATTATTGAAAAAGAAGAACCGACGATCGAGCAGAGGATGGAATTGATCAACAGCAAGATGTTGGATGAAAGCATCTGGTATACAATGCCTAATGTAACAATGTTCGGCTCGACTGCGCTTGGAAACACTGTAGACGCTATGGATCAGCTTGGATTTTATACAGGTGTCAACGAGTATTTATATGAAGGAGCAACACCGGTGACGGATATGCTGCTCGGGGTAAAATCCGTCTTACTGCGGGAAGATGATGTGAATCGCCGGTCCGATTATGAATATTATTATAAGAGAAAAAATGTCCGGCTGTATAAGAATAAGCTTTATCCGTCAATCGGATACTGGATGGGGGAAAATGCACGAAACTGGAATGAGCAATCGTTGAATCCATTTTATGTACAAAATGACCTTGTGGAGAGCGCCTACGGCATTGAGGATCTTTATAAAGAAGTTCTGGTGGATACGCCGATCTCCGGAGGCTGTACGATTGAAGGACAGGGAAATAATAGTTATTATATTGAAAATGATTCGAAAGAGGATAATTTTATTACGTTTATATTTCATGTGGAAGAAGATATGGATCTGTATCTGCACTTTGACTATGGCGGAGCAGAAAATGCGGAGCTTTTTGTAAACGGAATGAACATAAAAAGTGGACGCCTGAATTCTCAGATTTTATCTGCCGGAAAAGTATCGCAGGGTGATGAGGTAATGTTGCGGATTCAGATGGAATCCGGGGAAGAAGGAAATGGAACAATTACTGTACGGGCTGCATCTTTGGATCAGAAAAAATATAAGGAACTGATCTCGACGATGGAAGGAAACCGTTTTCGTATGGAATCCTATACGAGTACAAGTATAAAAGGAAAGCTGGATGCAGAAGAAGATGGAGTAATTTTCTTTTCTATCCCGTATGATCAGGGATGGAGTGTCAGCATTGATGGAATAGAAACAGAACCAGAACCAATGGAAGAGGGATTTCTATCTGTTGCTGTGGAAAAAGGAAGTCATGATATTACATTAGCATATCGCTCTCCGGGCTTTTCGGAAGGATGGAAGCTATCTGCAGCTGGATGGTTGATATTTATTGTTTCTCAGATCATACATGAATGTAAGAAAAGCTTTAGAAATAATTCAGACTTAAAGAAAAAGGGTATGTTATAATAGGAGAAAGGACAGTTCACAATACAAATTTATTAAGGAGGAAATCAAATGAAGAGAAAAATTTGGAGAGTGATCGCATGTGCCCTGTGTGTTGTCATGCTGTCCGGGCAGGCGGTAATGGCCGATAGCGTGGATAACAGTGATGTTTATGTTTCTCTGGGAGCGGATCTGTCATCGAAAGAAAGAGCAACGGTGCTGAGACTGCTTGGAATTGATAACATTGATGATTATAATGTGGATTATATTACAAATGAACAGGAACATGAATATCTGGATGATTATCTGGAAAAGTCGGTCATTGGTTCAAGAGCACTTTCATCGGTAATCGTAAAACCGGGGGATAATGGGATCAATGTAGAAACGTATAATATTACATTTTGTACTTCCGGGATGTATCGAAATGCCCTGGCAACTGCAGGGATGGAAAATGCGGAAGTAACGGTTGCAGGACCGTTTAATATCTCAGGAACGGCGGCTCTGGTCGGAGCGATGAAAGCCTATGAATCAATGACCGGAGAAAAAGTATCAGAGGAGCAGTTGGATGCGGCAAATCAGGAATTGGTCGTTACCGGTGAGGTAGCAGATACGATCGGTGAGGATGAAGCAGAACAGCTGATCGCTATGGTAAAGGAAAAGGTTGCCGCCGATAATCTGGATTCAGCGCAGGAAATCGGAGAGGTGATCGATGAGGCAGCAAATCAGCTGAATGTCAATCTGTCAGAAGAAGACAGACAGAAGATTGAAGATCTGATGCAGAAGATCAGCGATCTTGACCTGAATGTGGATCAGCTGAGAGAACAGGCGAAGGATATTTATAATAAGCTGGAAGATATGGGGCTGACTCTCGATGAAGGATTTTTTACCAGATTAAAAAACTGGTTTCTTTCCCTGATCGATCGGATTTTCGGTTAAGAAGGTATGAAACTCCCTTTCTTAAGCATAAGCTTAAGGAAGGGGGTTTTTTTATGTCACAAAATGAAATGATTTTTCTGATTGCCGGGATTTTAGGAGCTGCCTGTCTATTATGGGATGTGATCCGGCGGCCGCTGCATGGTTTTCTTATTCTGGTCAGGGGTATTTTTTTTATTTTACTGCTCTATGCGGTTCAGCTGCTGGGATTGCGGCTGGGCTGGGAACATGTGGTTGCGGTAAATATGGTAACAGCATTGATCAGCGGGTGTCTGGGTGTTCCCGGTATTTTATTTTTATATGCAGTAAACTTTATTTTATAAAATGGGATTTTTTGTAAAAAATGATTGACATTTTTTGCAAAAAGAGATATAGTGATTTTAAACAAAAAAGGAGAAAAATGGAAAATACATGATCATAATCTTATATACAATACTGGCTGTCTTTTTTGACCTCAAGTTTTATAAAATACCGAATGTATTATGCTTTTTTATTGCGGTAACCGGGATCTGGATCTCGGCTATGGAGTCTGGTGTATCTGGATTTGGCGGTCTGCTTCTGGGAATGGGAATTCCAATCATCACACTCTATGGGTTCTTTTATTGCGGCATGATGGGAGCGGGTGATATTAAGGAGCTGGCAGCAGTCGGTACATTTTTTGGAAAAGATATCTGGAAAGTGATGGTGCTGAGTTTTCTTTTTAACGGGCTGGCGGCATTTTGTAAGGTGTTAAAAGAAGGGAATTTTAAGGAACGTTTTTGTTATCTGAGTGGATATGTGAGGGATTGCAGGCTCGAAAAACGAATACTCGATGATTATGAAAGCGGCGAAAGGGACAGAATTCATTTTTCCATTGGAATTATGTGTGCGTCGATATGTATGGTGTGGATGAACTGACAGGACAGATGAGGTGAGGAGTATGGCAAAGATAAGAGTTGCGATTTATGACGAAGACGTGGATTATAGTTTGCGGTTGATGAATTATCTGAATGGGAAATACGGCAGGCAGATCGATGCGGTTGCTTTTTCCAAGAAGGAGCATCTCATACGGGAGACGGCAGAGTATGGATTTGACTATGTTGTTACGACGGATGTGGAAGATATCGGAGCAGTTCCCGTTATACGGATTATTGAAGATGAGCGGGAAGACGGATATTACCGATATGGCTCTGCGAAAACACTGGCAGAACGGATTGTTACCGGTTTTCATTCGGATCCTGCATCGGTGGCAGCAACCAGCCGGGTCATTGGAGTCTTTTCTTTATCGGATATTGACCGGAGAACCGCGTTTGCAATTCGGAAAGCCGGGCAATTACTTGGAATCTATATTGGAATGGAGGAATTTTGTACGCTGGATACGACAGAGTACTGGATGGAGGAACTGTTGTTTCATATCCGGCAGAGAACAGAAGATATATGCCGGCAGATAGAGGAACATCTGTTGTGGAAGGATGGGGTGAGATATCTTCCGTCGGCACGCTGTTTTCTGGATTATCGCTTCCTGGATTATGAGGACTACCGGTGGTTTTCCGAAAAGCTGTCGGAAGGAATGGACGTACCTGTCGTTTTTGATATCGGAATTGGAAGCTTTCCGGATTTTCAAGTATTTTCTATGTTTGATACGCTGTATTTTCTGACGTCGGATGCAGAGAGAGGAAAGAGGAGGGAGAATATCTTCATGAATCTTCTGGCTCAGGAAGTTCCGGATATCCATAAGAAACTTATATTTGAAAAAGAAGAGATGATGGAATGAAAGAGGAGATTATTCAAAGGGTTATTGAGAAGATCGATCTGACGGAAGAAGTTTCAGATGACGTTGTCCGTGCGAAGATCCGGCAGGTCGTTTTGGAGGAAACGAGAGACGCCTACCTTTCTTTGAATAAAAAGGAGCAAATATGTAACGAAATCTTTTATTCGCTTCGTGGATTGGATATTCTCCAGGATATGTTGGAAGATGATTCAGTCACGGAAATCATGATCAATGGTTATGACAAGATTTTTATAGAGAGAGAAGGGCGGCTGTATCGCACGAAAGAGAAGTTTTCATCGAAAAAGAAATTGGAACAGGTGATCCAGCGGATCGTAGCAAAGACAAACCGCATCGTAAATGAATCTTCTCCGATCGTAGATGCGAGGTTAAGTGACGGATCGAGAGTGCATGTCGTGTTAGAACCGATCTCACTGGATGGCTCGATCATGACCATCCGGAAATTTTCGAAAGAAATCACAAATCTGGAGCAGCTGCTGTATTATGGATCACTGAATAAAGAATTGATGGAGTTTTTATCCATCATGGTTCGGGCGCATATGAACATTTTTATATCGGGAGGAACCGGAGCCGGTAAGACGACGCTGCTGAATGCACTTTCGAACTGCATTCCGGCGGATGAGAGGATCATTACCATTGAGGATTCTGCGGAATTAAAGCTTTCCGGGATTGAGAATCTTGTGCGGTTGGAAGCGAGGAATGCAAATCTTGAGGGTGAAAATCAGATTCGGATCAAGGACCTGATCAGGGCGAGCCTTCGGATGAGACCGGACCGGATCATTGTAGGAGAAGTGCGCGGAGAAGAATGTATTGATATGATTCAAGCCTGCAATACCGGCCACGACGGATCGATTTCAACCGGGCATGGAAACAGCAATCGGGACATGTTGTTTCGTCTGGAAACAATGGTTTTAATGGGCGTCGATCTTCCGGTCAGCGCGATCCGCGGGCAGATTGCATCCGCATTTGATTTAATGATCCATATTACAAGGCTTCGGGATCGTTCGAGAAAGATTGTACAAGTTTCCGAAATAACAGGAATAAAAAACGGAGAGATCTGTCTGCATTCTCTTTATGAATTTAATGAAATCGGAGAGAAAGATGGGAAGATAGAAGGCATGTTTGTACGTGAAGATCGGCTTCTTTTTACGAAAAAGATCAGAGAGAGGGGGCTGATGGAAGAATATGAAACATTATTGTCCCAATATGATCCGAAGGGGATATGAGCGGATCAGGGAGGATTTTGGCATATGGGCGAGTGGGATTGCGCTTATAATTGTAATTGCTGAAATCTTTTTTGATCATATTGCGGCAGCCGCTTTTTTATCTCCATATCTGATCTTATGGTATCGGGAACAACGTGAAAAACGGGAGAAGAAGAAAAGGCAGAGATTTAAGCAGGAAGGAAAGGATTTTTTTCAGTCCTTTATGAATTGCCTGGAAGCCGGGTATTCTCTGGAAGAAAGTATACCGGTGATAATAGAAGAAATGTCGATGCTGTATGCGGACAGGCAGAGTATGATCCTTTCGGAATTAGTCGTTATGGAGCGAAAACTTCAGATGAATCAGGCATTTGACACGATTTTTTATGAGTTCGCCAGAAAGTCCCGGAATGAGGATTTTATACAGTTTTCCTTTGTATTGAAAACGGCAAAAAAGCGAGGAGGTAATCTGATCCGGATCTTAGAGGAAACGATCAGGACCATTCATCAGAAAAATCAGGTGGAACACGAGATTGAAACAATTTTATCGGGGAGGGTGTTTGAAAAGAATATTATGAAAATGATTCCTATGTTTTTAATCTGTTATCTGAAGATTTTTAGCCCGTCGTACCTTGAGATCATGTATGACACATTGGCAGGGAGAGTGTGTATGGGAATCAGTCTGATCATTATGTATGCGGCAGGACGGCTGGCAGACCGCATTGTGGAAATTGAGGTGTAAAGTTGAACAGATGGAAGAAGAGGATATGGAAGTGTCTGCCGTCACGATGGGTGTTATACCGAAAGCGAAGAATGCAGCATTATATGGCGGTATCTGATGAGGAATTGCGGCAGCATCTGAAGCGGCAGATACAACAGGAAATAAAGATTGGCTGTGTAATCTTGATGTTATTGTTTTTGTGTATTGTTGGTGCGTGCATATCCGGCCGCACAGGGGAACAGACGACAGAGATTACGAGAAATCCGGCAGGTGGAGGGGAAGCAGAGGAAAATGTCACCATCGATATCGAAGGAGAGCAGTTTGAATATAGCCTTACGGTTGAAGAAGAGTATTTGACAAAAGCGGAGCGGGAGTCATTATTTCAAGAAAGTTTTCAATATTTAGAGAAAGAGATGCTGTGTAAAAATCCGGGGCTTAATGAGGTAAGGAGTCACCTGAGATTTTTATGGGAAATACCGGACAAGCCGGTGGAAATCCGATGGGAGACAGAAGATGATACGTTGATCGACACGGAAGGCAATGTCTATAATCAAAGCATGAAAAGTGGCTCTAAGGTAGTTCATATAAAATTGATGCTGTCATATCAGAATGATGAAGAAGAAAAAGTATATAAAATTACCATCTTTCCGAGACAAATATCAGGGAATCAGAAAGTGGCGGAAAACGTTTTGGCTAAGATCCGGGAACTGGAAAAAGAGAATCGGACAAGCAGCATCCTTAAAATCCCTTCGATGATTGAAGGTGCACAGATTAAGATCGGAGATACCGAAAACCCATGGGTTTTTCTGGCCGGGATGATTGCTGTATTTGGTGCATTACTCATTGCGAGACAGTGGGAGTATGAAAATCGACGGAAAAAAGAAGTCAGAAGAGCTTCGGAGATGGAATATTCCAACATTTTATGGCAGTTTGTATTATTTTTGGAAGCCGGATTTACGATTCCGATGGCATGGCTGAAGATCGTGTCGGATTATGAAAAGAACAAAAAAGAAATGCCGGAAGAGAAACGATATGTATATGAACAGATGAGTTATGCGTGGAGACAGATGGAACTTGGATATTCTATGGAAGAAGTGTTTTTGTTCTTCAGTCGGAAGATGGGACTTCGGTCTTATGCAAAGCTGATGACATTATTTTTACAAAATATTACAAAGGGATCGAAGCATATGCTGGATATTTTAAAAACAGAAGAACATCAGGCATTTGTGGATCGTTGTGAACAGGCAAAGCGAATGGGAGAAGAGGCGGATACAAAATTGCTTCTTCCGATGGGCATGATGCTTTTGAATATACTGCTGCTGTTAATGGTTCCTGCATATCTGCAGTTTTAGACAGCAGGCGATCAGGAGATTACGAGGAGGTGAAAAAGTATGAAACGTTTTATGGAGGATGAAACCGGTATGGGTGTCGTAGAAGTTATTTTGATTATTGTGGTTTTGATCGGGCTGGTCATTATTTTCCAAACACAGATAGAAAAAATCGTAAACAATATTTTCAAAACGATTACTTCAAAAACAGGAAAAGTGAAATGAGAAAGGAAGAATGTGGACAAGTCACGATTTTTCTCAGTCTGTTGTTGATTAGTTTTTTTCTGATCTTGAGTGTCTGTATAGAAGGAATTTATGGACAGATGCAAAGAGCTGATTTTATGGAACAACAGCTTTTGATCGGGGAATATGCGCAGGCCAATTATCATAAAGAACTGGTGGAACAATTTCATCTGTTTGCCATTGACGGGCGTTATGCAGCGAAGATGGAAAAAGAGTTGAAAAGAAAACTGGAACAGAACGGTTGCAGCGTTACGAAATTTCTGATTACGGACCCAGTGAGTATCACGGCCATGGATGGGGAAATTTTGAAACATCAGATTCGGGAGTATATGAAATATAAAGAAATTTCTGATTTGTTTCAAATGCTGAAAAAGTCTTTAAGCGGCGTACAGGATGATGAAGATGTCAAACGAATGGAAGAGAGTATTCAACATGTTGAAGTCAAATCGATGGAGGAAAACTATGAGAATGAAAAAGATGTGGATATCAAAAAGGAGGATCCGAGAAAAGCGCTTTTGAAATTGCTGAAATCGGACATTCTGGATTTAGTGATGCCGAAAGGAAGTTCAATATCAGAACGCAAAATTGCAATTGTCTATGGAGCAGAAGATACGAAAAAAGAGTCGAAAATTGATTTTTTCAGTAAAGAGTCGGTTTTGGATCTGATACCGGATTCGAAAAAGGAGAGTGCGTTCAATCAGATCAGCACGGAAGGACTGAGCGTGTTATATGCGGACTTGTGTTTTCGAAATGCACTGGATAAGAATGCCGGCGGCGGAGTGCAATATGAGATGGAATATTTGATTTCCGGGAAATCGATGGATAGGGAGAATTTAAAATCCGTCGTATACCGACTGTCAGCGATCCGATTTGTCTCTAATTACGGATATTTGCTTTCCAACAGCAAATGTCAGGCGGAGGCTTATGCACTTGCAGCGGCAATCGCGAATGTAGGATCGGCGGTTCCGGGACTTGTTGAAGGGATCAAACTGCTCATTTTAGCGGCGTGGGCCTTTGGAGAAGCAATCGTTGATGTACGGACCTTGTTAAATGGAGGCTGTATTCCGTTTGTGAAAACAGAGACGACATGGCAGCTTCAGCTATCGAATCTCGCGACATTGACAGCGCAGGAAAAGACGGGACAAAAAGGAAATTCGTATGAAGATTATTTAAAAATTCTCTTGCTGCTTCAGTTGGATCCGGAAGAAAAATACGGAAGAATGCTGGATATGATTGAACAGCGGATTCGGGAAAGCCAAAAGGGATTTCAGTTATCAGAATGTTTATTTTCTTATAAAATGACGGTGTCAAAAGAACAGGAATTTTTGTTTTATCGTATGAGCAGGCAATTAGAAAACAGCCGGATCTATACGTATTAAATGCAGAGATTCTTTTAGATAAAAGCGAAGGGAGGGAAAACAGCATGCTCACATACCGAATATATCAAATAAAAAATAAAACTTCTCTCCAAGGCAAAAACATCTGCAATGGTTTCATTTATAATGATCACATGTTTGACAGAAAAGGAAATGATCAAAATGTGAATGGGGCATGCTGTTTTACCTCCCTTCGGGGAAGCATGACGATTGAAAGCAGTTTTGTGGTTCCGTTATTCTTAATCGCAATGGTCATCAGCATGTTGTTTGGTGAGGTGATCGTAATAAAAAGCCAGATGCATCATGGACTTCTTGAAGCAGCTAAGATTGCTGCCGAAGAGCAGTATTATGCGGAAAAGAGAGGAAGAAGCCAGAGTCTTGCAAAAGTAAAACTCATGCAGAAAAAGTACTCAAACAAAGACAATTATCCGAAACTGATACAAATTAGGCACTTGTCTTTTGCAGGAAGCAAGCTGTTAAATGATCAGGATGAGGTAGAACTCCATATGAAATATGATCTTTTGATCGAATATCCTTTTTTACCAGGTAAACAGGTAACTGTGACGGAGAGCGTATATCAAAAGGCATTTACCGGCTATAAGCCGACAGCATTTGAATCGGGGGAGGGATATGCCTATGTGACGAAGTACGGCAATGTATATCATCAATCCATACAATGCAGCCATATTATGTTGCGCATATCCGGAAGTAAAGAGGTGGATGCTTATCTTCAAGGAAAAACTTCTTATCAGCCGTGTTCCAAATGTGCAAAGAATTGTTCCGGAGAAGAAGAACAGCTGTATATACCAAAAGAAGGGGATTGTTATCATACATCCTTATCATGCAGCGGCTTAATAAGATTAGTCAGAAAAGTTACAATTTGGGAGATTGAGGGGATGAAACCGTGTTCAAGGTGCGGAAATTAGAAAAAGGAATGATGACAGTAGAAGCCTCATTTCTTTTGCCGTTGATTTTTTTTATCCTGGTGCTGATTTTGTATTTTTTTATTTTTTGTTATGAGAATGGACTCGCAGCCGGGATTTTGTTGGAAGAAATAGGAAAGGCCGGTAATGTTGTAAAGACGGAAGGAAATATCGATACAGGAGAATATCAGATTGATAGCTTGAATCAAAGAAATCTGACAGAGCTATTTCAACACGACAGTGAGAAAATCGTAAAACAATGCTGTTCTAATATCCGGGAGAAACTTTCCAGACGAAGTCTTTTCGGGACCAATAAAGAGGTTCGCGTGGAAATCAAACGAGAAGAAATTTCCGGAACGATTCGGGCGGATATTAAGATTCCGATTATTGGTGCCGTTGAAACCGGAGGTTTTTCTTTATTTCGTGTAGAACAGAAAGTGACAAAGACGATAAGGATACCGGCAGAACAGATACGGAGGTGGCAGCAAATTGAATAATCATTTTTTGAGAGAGGGTTTTTCTTCTTACTATGTGGTAAAGAGAGAAAAAGAACATTCATATGAAGAGAAAATTTTGACAGATCAAAAATGCCGGTCAGTACTGCCATTTGAGATCCGAAGAGTCGACCATGAGAGTTATTATTATTTTAATGTGTCCGGGTATTGTTCTTTAAAACAAAAGATGGGAGATAAACAAAATTCTATAAAAGAATATCGGGAAATGTATCGGAAGCTTCTTGAGTCGATTGCGGAAGTGGAGGAATATCTTTTGCCTCCGGAAGGAATTTTAATGGAAAGCGAAAATATTTTTTTTAAAGATGGAGATCAGGGAATTTGTTTTTGTTATTTGCCTGGAAGGAATAAGGATTTGATGCAGCAGCTAATGGATCTGACGGAGGAATTTCTGGAGATGATCAATTATGAAGACCGATCATTAGTGGAATATTTATATCATATCCATGAGATGGTCTCAAAAGGAAAGCTTCCTGACTTTGCGGAACAGGATGAGATGTTAGAGGAATCGGAAGAAAAGATTTTGTATCTGAAGGAATCAGAGGATGGAGAAGTATGGGAATATGAGGAAGAAGATATTCCATTCTTTCGAAATCGGCCGGAAGTAAAGAGATCCGGAAAATGGTATATGGAAATCGGTATTTTGGCAGCTGTTAGTGCGGTATTGGCATTTATGACAGGTTATCAGCTGTATGCTGCTTATGAATTCGGATGGAATGCGGAAAGAGGGAAGGTCATAGTAATATTGGCTGCAGGATTTATCGGGAATCTGCTCTACTTGTTAAAAAAGATAAAGATTCGATCGACGCCGGAAAAGTTTACAACGATATTGACGGAAGAAGAAAGCATTGATAAGATAAAGTAATCTGAAAAGGCAGGAGGTTTTCGCGTGTATCAAAGTTTAATCAATCTGCTGATAGAATCCGGCTATATCAAATATATGACGGCAATCGGCCCGGTCTATATACAGGAGAAAAAGGATGGGAATCAGATTATCTTCTTGACATATCATAAAGATCAGAAAAAAGAACCGGTCTATATGCGACATTATGAAGATGAGCTGCAAAAGATGAAAGAAACAATTTTTCCGGATCAGCTGTCAAATATATTATGCATTATGATCGTAGATGACGGGGAACTATTAGAGCAGCAGATGGCAAAGAGTGATGTGTTTTCCATGTGGGTAGTGGACGAGCAGACTGGAAAGCTGTATATAAGTAAAGAATCGAACACAAAGTTTGCTGAATTGTTTTCGGTCATTGAAAAAAAATCGATTGAGGCACAGCAGAGACTGGAAAAGGAAAAAATCCAATACGAAGAGGAGAATCCGGCAGAGGAATTGAAACAGTTTGTGACGCCTGCCAATATGATGATCATTGCAGTCAATAGTATTTTGTTTGTGATTTCTCAATTTGTGTTTCCGGATCTTACGGATGCCTGGGCATCGGAATGGTCAGCAATTTTGTTGGATCATGAGATTTATCGTCTTTTTACCGCCATGTTTATTCATTTTGATTTGGAACATTTGCTTTCGAATATGCTCGTTTTGTTTTTGACAGGAAGTTTTGTAGAACGATATGTAGGTTCTCTTCCGTATACGTGTGCATATCTTGTCTGTGGTCTGGCAGGAAACATGATTTCATTTTATTTTAATGTGGGAAATACATCTATCATTTTTTCTGCTGGTGCATCCGGAGCGATTTATGGCGTGCTTGGAATGCTTGCGGTTATATTGTGGAAGACGAAAGGGAGGATCAATGGGATCCAGGGTCCTGGACTTGTTCTTTTTGTGATCGGAATGGTCTTTCACAGTTACCAGGCAGAGGGAATCGATAACCTGGCACACCTCGGAGGGCTGGCAGCCGGTGTTATTGCGGGAATCCTGCTGAAAAGAAAAAATAAAATCGTAGAGTAAATAAAATAGAAATGAAAAAGGAAACCTTTTCCGTGCTGTACAATGGCAGTACATCAGAGGTTTCCTTTTTGGTTTATGTGAAAGTATATGGTATCCGTTTATTTACAAAGGAAAGAGTAATGTAATGGTCGTGCCTCTTCCGGGTGAAGAAGAAATATGAAATTCTCCATGGATTGATTCCATGATTTCCAGAACGAGCGGAAGACCGATGCCGTGTCCGTTCTTCTTATAAGTAACACCGGGATTTAATACCTTTGATAATTGTGGTTGAGTCATGCCGCATCCGGTGTCCTGCACTTTAATTTGAAGACTTTTGGGATGAAGCTCTGTCTGAATAGATATCGTATTTTTCGAATAACCAGATTCTGTTTTTTTGCAGATTGCGTCGTAGCTGTTAGTTAATATATTATGAAAAATGTGCTCTAATTGTTGTGTACTGACCGGAAGTTCCACGTGTTCGACTTCGGTTGGGATTGACAGCTGGATTCCCTGTTCTGAAAGCCGCGGGCTCCATGACTGATATAAATGCTTCAAAAATGAAGAAACCAAAGTTGGTTCTGTTGCTGCACATGTCAGATTTTCTTCTTCCATAAGTTCCTGAAGGAGACGAAATGCAGAGGAAAAATCCTCTTTCATGCGGATCCAATGTTCATCTTTTGATAAATATTTGTATAAATGTTCAATGTGCTGCAGCTGACTGTAAATGATCGTTAAGTAATTATTTATCTCGTGTGAAAGGGTAGGTGTTGTATGTAACATGTTTTCCATTGATAAAATCTCCTTTATTCCTTTCGTTCGTTGATAAAATAAGTTTATCAGAGAAAAATTGACGATTCAACGAATATCGAGAGAAAAAGTTCGATGGATTTTGTCCTTTTCCAATCGGAATACTTATGGTAGAATACTCTAATGAAGGAGGAAACACGGATGTCCTATATGGCTCTTTATCGAAAATTCAGACCCGATCAATTTGATGAAGTCAAAGGTCAGGAACATATTGTTACGACTTTAAAAAATCAGTTGATGGCGGATCGGATCGGACATGCATATTTATTTTGCGGCACAAGAGGGACCGGAAAAACAACGGTGGCGAAATTGTTTGCAAAAGCAGTAAATTGTGAACATCCGATAGATGGAAGTCCCTGTGGAACGTGCAGCAGCTGCCGTGCGATCGCAGAAGGAAGTTCTATGAATGTGATCGAAATCGATGCGGCATCGAACAATGGTGTAGATAACATCAGGGAAATTAGGGAACAAGTTCGATATTCTCCAACAGAAGGGAAATATAAAGTCTATATTATTGATGAGGTGCATATGCTTTCCATCGGAGCGTTTAATGCACTGTTAAAGACATTGGAAGAACCACCTTCCTATGTTATTTTTATTTTGGCAACAACCGAGGCGCATAAGATTCCGATCACGATTTTGTCACGTTGTCAGCGTTATGATTTCCGCAGGATTTCCATTCAGACAATCGCAGACCGGCTGCAAGACCTGATGGAACGGGAACACGTATCCGTAGAGGAAAAAGCAATCCGTTATATTGCAAAAGCAGCGGACGGATCCATGAGAGATGCGTTAAGTCTGTTAGATCAATGCATCGCATTTTATCTGGGACAGAAATTAACTTATGATAAAGTACTGGAAGTACTGGGCGTTGTGGATACAGAGATTTATCAGAAGCTGATCGGACTTGTCATGGAACAGAATACTTCCGGCGTGTTGGATTGTATCGAAGAGATCATCTGGCAGGGAAAAGATCTGTCGCAGTTTGTTACAGACTTTATGTGGTATTTGAGAAACATGCTGTTGATCAAAAGCGGCGATGTACCGGAAGATGCGCTGGATATTTCAGGAAACAATCTGGAGATCATGAAGCAGAATGCACAAAAATTGGATTCAGAAGTATTGATGCGCTATATCCGCATTTTATCGGAATTATTGAATGAACTAAAACAATCCACATCAAAACGGGTTTTGACAGAAGTTGCATTTATTAAATTGTGCAAACCGCAGATGGAAAGAAATTATGACAGCATTTTAGACAGACTTCGTCAGATAGAAAAGCAGATGGAAGAAATGGCGAAAACCCCACTGGCATCACAGACCGTTCTCCCTAAAGAAATGATGGAAGAACCGGCGGCTCCGGAAATCGATCTAAACGATGCTGTTCGCAAGAAATTTGAACCGGCCACGATAAAAGAACTGCAGAAAATCGCAGAAGGCTGGAGTCAGATCCAGAGGAAACTCCCGCCAAGACTAAAGTATCTGATGAATTATTCGAAAATGGTGGTAAAAGAAGACAGTGAAAGCCTGTGTCTGCTTTTTCCAAATACTCCGGATGGAGAAGACGGGAAAATGACATTTGAACGAGCAGGCAGAATACAGCAGTTAGAAGAGGAAATCAGTAATCTCGTCCAAAGAAAAGTTCGTATTGAGTGCCGGTTAATGGAGAAAACTCAGGTGGAGAATCGAGATTATTTTGATTTAAGTAAAATAAAAATGGAAGTTGAATTTCAGGATGATTAAGAATCATTCTTGTTATGAAGTAAGGAGGAAGTTATGGCAAAAAGAGGTGGTTTCCCAGGCGGAATGGGAATGGGAAATATGAATCAGTTAATGAAACAGGCACAGAGAATGCAAAAACAGATGGAAAAAACACAAAAAGAGTTAGAGGAATCGGTATATGAAGCAACAGCCGGCGGTGGAGTCGTAAAAGTTCAGGTATCAGGCAAACAAGAAATCCTGTCCCTTTCTCTTGCAGAAGAGGTCGTTGATCCGGATGATATTGAAATGTTAGAAGACCTGATCATTGTCGCTGTCAATGATGCATTGCAGCAAATGGCAGATGACAAAGAAGAAAAACTCGGCAAATTTACAGGTGGAATGGGCGGAGGACTGCCGTTCTAATGAATTACTATAGTGATGCGATCACGGATTTAATCGATGAATTCAGCCATTTGCCTGGAATCGGAGCAAAATCCGCACAGAAATTAGCATTTCACGTCATTAATATGCCGGAAGATCAGGTAAAAAAATTGGCGGATACGATTCTCTCTGCAAAGAAGAACATTCATTATTGCAAAGAGTGCTGCACGTTGACTGATCAGGAAATCTGTCCGATCTGCGCCAGTTCCAAACGCGATCACAGCACGATTATGGTCGTTGAAAATACGAGAGATCTGGCTGCCTATGAAAAAACGGGAAAATACAACGGCGTTTATCATGTTCTGCATGGGGCAATTTCTCCTATGCTCGGAATCGGACCAAACGATATCCGGTTAAAAGAATTGATGGAGAGATTGCAAAAAGATGTGAAAGAGTTGATTCTGGCAACGAATTCGAATTTGGAAGGCGAGACAACAGCGATGTATATCAGCAAGCTTGTAAAACCCACAGGAATCAAAGTCAGCAAGATCGCAAGCGGCGTTCCGGTCGGCGGAGATTTGGAATATATCGATGAAGTTACGCTTCTCCGGGCTTTGGAGGGGCGGACGGAAATCTGATCTTTTATCAGATATATTTTATTTTAGATACTGATCATATGAGGGTGTCGTTAAATCATCAAATTAGGTGACGGAGCGATACCCTCGTTCCATCTAGAAGAAAATCCACCCGGTTTTGTGGACTATTTTGCAACAGTGCCTTTTGTATTTGATAAATTGCATAGAGAGATAATCGGTGGTAAAATAACAATAAGGTGGTGATTTTTATGAGACCGGAAGTGGGAAACGTACTAACACAAGATCAGGTAAATTATGTTCGTTATGGAGACAGTGATAATCCACAGAAAATTTTGGGCCGTCATTTTGTAAATGGCGGACAAGTGATCAGTTTTTATCAGCCATATGCAAAATATGCGGAACTTTTTTTTGATGATGAATCCTATGTGATGGAAAATATTGAACAGACTGATATTTTTTCCGTCTATGTTCCTCATCATAAAGAACTGCCTTATACGATCCGGCTGACGTTTGAGGATGGCTCTGTTCGTGAAACCAAAGATCCCTATTCTTTTAGTGTCGTGCTGACGAGAAAACAGCTGGAGCTTTGGAAAAAGGGTGAATGGACGGATGTATATCGTTATCTTGGTGCACATCCGATGACGTTAAATGGTGTAAAAGGCGTATTTTTTGCCGTGTGGGCGCCAAATGCAAAAAGAGTCAGTGTCGTAGGCGATTTTAACCGGTGGGATGGAAGAGTAAATCCGATGATCCGCAGAAGTACGGGCGGTATTTTTGAACTGTTTTTACCGGATGCCAGAGAAGGCATGATCTATAAATATGAGATCAAGACAAAATTAGGCGAAGTATTTTTAAAAGTCGATCCATTTGCAAATGAATTTGAAGTTACGCCGAAAAATGCATCGGTGATCGCTGATATGAGCGGATATGAATGGAACGATAAAAAATGGATGGTGGAAAGACATGATACCGATATTTATCGAAGTCCTGTTTTCATTTATGAAGTACACCTTGGTTCTTGGAAAAGAGCCGGAAATTACGGAGAATATTATTTATCTTACGAAGAACTGGCTCATCAGCTTGCAAAATATATGTCAGATATGGGATTTACCCACATTGAATTAATGGGAATTCCCGAGCATTTGCGTGATGAATCGATCGGACATGAGATTCATGGCTATTATGCGCCGACTTCAAGATTTGGAAGCGTAAAAGACTTTAAGTTTTTTGTGGATTATATGCATCAGCATGAAATAGGCGTGATCTTAGACTGGTCGCCGGCGGGAATTACGAATGATCCGGTCGGAATATCCAGATTTGACGGCACTGCTCTGTTTGAATCCCTTGATGAAAATAAAAAGAGCATTATGCGTTGGAATACAGTTCCATTTGACTATTCTAAAAAAGAGGTTACGAACTATTTGTTGTCGAATGCGAGATTTTGGGCGGAAGAATTCCATATCGACGGGTTCCGCATTGCTTCACAGGACAGCGTGATCTATGAACGATATTATAAAGAAAATCGAGAAGGAAGAGAGTTTCTGAAAAAATTCGTTGATATGGCGAATGAAGAGATGCAGGGATGCGTTGTGATCACGGAAGAGATGCCGGATGACCTGCGAAATGAGATGGGCAATTCTTTCCAGTGGGCAGGCAATCATATTTATTCGCTCATCCAGCATTTGCGAAAAGATGAATATTTTGAACGTCAGATTGAAAATGAAGAGATCAACCGGTTTAAGAAAATGAATAATACGGAAAAAGAGATCATTCGGTTATCCCAGAGATTTGGGGATACTGCAGGTTCCGTGATATCCAAAATGCCGGGCGATTACTTTGGAAAATTTGCTTATCTGCGTACCATATGTGCATTTATTGTCGGTCTGCGAGGTAAGAAATATCTGTTTATGGGACAGGAGATCGGACAATGGAATGACTGGGATGTGAATAAGAGCATCGACTGGCATATTTTGCGCGAATCTCTGAATTTAAAATTCCAGAAATTTGTAAAAGATCTGCTTCATTTTTATAAAAAACATAAAGTACTTTATGAAGCAGATAATAAAGAATCACCGTTAACATGGCTGACAAAAGTCGGAGTGAACGAAATTGTTTCATTCACGAGAAAAAGCCTGAAAACCGGAGAAAAATTAGTATTTATTTGTAATTTTACACCGGTTGATTATGGGGCATTTCAAATCGGTCTGGCGGAAGCCGGACGGTTCACCGAAGTATTTTCTACGGACAGACAGGAATACGGAGGCATCGGAAATTTAAAAAATGAAAATATAGAAACGCAAACGGAAGAATATGAGGGATTTCCATATTCATTGACATTAAAAGTACCAAAACAATCTGTAATCATATTAGAAAAAAAATAAGAGAGGATAAGACCATGAAAAAAGATGATTGTATTTTTTGTAAAATTGCGAATGGAGAAATTCCATCTGCGTGTATTTATGAGAATAAAGAATTCAGAGTGATCTTAGATGTGGGACCGGCAACCAGAGGACATGTGCTGATCCTGACAAAAGAACATTATGATAATATTTTTGAGATCGACGCCGAAACAGCGGGCAGATTATTTTCTCTTGCATCGGTCGTTGCACGTGCCATGAAAAAGACATTAAATTGTGATGGCATGAATATTCTGCAGAATAATGGAACCATTGCCGGACAGACGGTATTCCATTTCCATCTGCATCTGATCCCGCGTTATGAAGGTGATCAGGTAAAAGTTACCTGGCCGCAGGGTGAGATCAGTGATGACGAAAAAACAGAACTTGTAAATATGATCAAGAAGGAAATTTAGCAATGGCAAAAATTTCATGGAAGCCGGGGAATATGATCTATCCCCTGCCCGCAGTGATGGTAACCTGTGCGAATGAACAGGGGGAGGATAATATCCTGACGATCGCATGGACGGGAACGATCTGCACAAATCCCCCGATGACTTATATTTCGGTGAGACCGGAACGGCATTCTTATCATATGATAAAAGAAAGCGGTGAATTTGTGATCAATCTGACGACGAAAAAGCTTGTAAAGGCAGTTGATTTCTGCGGTGTGCGTTCTGGAAGGACAATGGATAAGTTTGAACGGATGCATTTGACAAGGGAAAAAGCGAAAATCGTGAAAGCGCCGATGATCGCGGAAAGCCCGGTCAATATCGAATGCAGAGTAACGGAGATCAAGGAACTCGGTTCTCATCATATGTTTCTGGCGGAAGTTGTGAATGTCAACGTGGATGAATCTTTGATGGATGCAAACGGAAAATTTCATCTGTCAAAATCCAACCCGCTCGTATATTCTCATGGAGGATATTATGAAACGGGAAAAGAGCTGGGATATTTTGGATATTCTGTAAGAAAGAAAAAAACAAAAAAGAAAAAGTGAAAGGAATATTGTTGTGAACAACGTTACATTAGTCGGAATGCCGGGAGCAGGAAAAAGTACGATTGGTGTTCTTCTTGCAAAAGCATTGGGATATGATTTTTTAGATACGGATCTGTTGATTCAAAATCGGGAAGGGATGCTATTGAGAGAGATCATAGCTCAGAAAGGATTAGACGAATTTAAAAAAATTGAAGAAGATGTGAATGCTTCCGTTCATGTGAGTAAGACAGTTATTGCGCCGGGAGGAAGCGTCGTATATGGAAAAAGAGCAATGGAACATCTCGCATCGATCAGCAAAGTCGTTTATCTGGAACTTTCATATGAAGAACTCCAAAAGCGCCTGGGAGATTTAACAAAACGTGGTGTTGTGTTTGAAAACGGACAGACTCTAAAAGACTTATATGAAGAAAGAGTTCCGTTATACCAGCAATATGCACACATATCTATCCATACGGATGGCCTCGAGATTGGTGAGGTGTTAGAGAAATTATTACAGAATCTTTAATTTTTAAAGATGAATCAAAAATTAATTTACAAACAAAAATTGTATGCTATAATGGTATTGTTTTAGTATGTTAGCATCTATAGCTATGCCTAATAATAGCTATATTTTGAATAGATATAATAGAAAATGTACATGGATTGATTTTTTGATTTGAGATAGATATATTGAGGTGTAAAATGGAACAAAAATATGTAGTCAAAGGTGGAAACCCTCTTGTTGGTGAAGTAGTGATCGGTGGAGCTAAAAATGCAGCACTTCCAGTTTTAGCGGCAGCAGTGATGACCGATGGATGTTGTCATATTGACAATGTACCGAATGTAAGAGATATCAATGTTTTATTACAGGCCATGGAAGGTATTGGCGCTGGTATTAATCGTATAAATGAAAATGAAGTAGTTATTACAGGTCAGAATATGAAACCTGATGAAGTTGTTGATAATGAATTTATCCGTAAGATCAGAGCATCTTACTATTTGATCGGAGCCTTATTAGGAAAATATAAAAAGGCTCAGGTCGTATTGCCGGGAGGTTGCGCGATCGGAGCCAGACCGATCGACCAACATATCAAAGGTTTTGAAGCGCTGGGCGCAACCGTTACGATTGAACATGGCATGATCAAGGCAGAAGCAGAGCGTCTGGTCGGCAATCATATTTACATGGATGTTGTCTCTGTAGGGGCAACGATCAATGTTATGATGGCAGCGTCGCTGGCAGAAGGCAATACGATCATCGAAAATGCGGCAAAAGAACCGCATGTTGTTGATGTGGCAAACTTCTTAAACTGCATGGGCGCGGATATCCGTGGTGCAGGAACGGATGTGATCCGTATCAATGGAAAAGAATCTTTTGGAAACTGTGAGTATTCCATCATTCCGGATCAGATTGAAGCAGGAACATTTATGACAGCAGCGGCAGTCACAAAAGGGGATATTACAGTGAAAAATGTGATTCCAAAACATCTGGAATCTATTACGGCAAAACTGATCGAGATCGGTGTAGAAGTACAGGAATTTGATGACGCTGTGCGCGTTGTTGCAACAAAACGCTTAAAACCGACACAGATCAAAACTCTGCCTTACCCTGGATTTCCGACGGATATGCAGCCTCAGATGGCGATTACATTAGCATTATCTGACGGAATCAGTATGGTCACAGAAAGTATTTTTGAAAATCGTTTTCGTTATGTGGATGAGCTTACCAGAATGGGGGCAAAGATCCAGGTAGAGGGGAATACTGCAATTATTACCGGTGTAGAGAAATATACAGGAGCAGAAGTGAATGTTCCTGATCTGAGAGCCGGTGCGGCATTAGTGATCGCGGGACTGGCGGCAGAAGGAATTACACAAGTGAATAATATCGGATTTATCCAGAGAGGATATGAAAAATTCGACGAGAAGTTACGTGAACTTGGGGGACAAATCCAATTAGTGGAGACAGAAAAAGAATTACAGAAATTCATTCTGCAGGTTAGCTGATTGAGAAAGCGGGGGTTATGGTAAAGAGAAGGTATTTAAAAGATAAAGTATATCAGATCGGCCAATGGATGGAGTTGCTGATATCATTTTTAATCATTATAGCGATCTGTTTTTACGCTTTTGTACTTGCGACAGAGTTGATCGCGTTAGTTACAGGACATAATCCGAATATTGATGATTTAAGCGGATTTATCAATATGGGATTTGGATTAGTCATCGGGATTGAGTTTATCAAGATGCTTTGTAAGCATTCGCCGACAATTATAGTAGAGGTTTTGATCTTTGCAGTTGCACGTCAGATGATCGTAGAGCATACGACACCTCTCGAGAATCTGTTGTCGATCGGATGTATCGTTATCTTATTTGCGACGAGAAGATTTTTGTTCTTCCAGTTTGACGATACAAATCGAATGGTATTTTCGGCGAAGGAACCGGCAATTGAGGTTAATTATCTTTTGAATGTGAATATTCCGATTGACAATGTAGAAGATACGTTGTATGATGTTTTTCGCAGGCATTGTCCGGCAGAACGCATAGCGAAGGGCGTATGTATTTACTTCAGTGGATGTGCTCTCCGAGTTGCTAAAGTAGTGAAAGGAGAGATTCTTGAGATTGAGGTTGTAGAGGGCGCACAGTCCCATATGATGCCTGATCAATAAAAAAATAATGAACAGTTTCTTATTTAGAACGACGGAGGTTTAAGGGCCTGTGAAGTCGTGGCAACCCCTATATGGAAGGTGCCGGCCGGAGCCGTTTGATAAAACGGAGCAATAAGATAACTTGTAATAGCAAGTCACAGATCCGGTCAGTTCGACCGGATTTTTTTAGTCTATTTACATGAAAGTAAAGGAAGGAGTTTACAGTGGAGAGATTATTATTTACTTCAGAATCTGTTACAGAAGGACATCCGGATAAGATGTGCGATCAGATTTCAGACGCGATTTTAGATGCATTATTAGAAAAAGATCCGATGAGCCGTGTGGCATGTGAAACATGTACGACAACTGGTCTCGTTTTAGTTATGGGAGAGATCACAACAAATGCTTATGTAGATATTCAGAAAATTGTCCGTGATACAGTTAAGGAAATCGGATATACAAGAGGAAAGTTTGGATTTGATGCGGAAACATGCGGTGTCATCGTTGCGATTGATGAACAGTCCAGCGATATTGCCATGGGCGTCGATAAAGCGCTGGAAGCAAAAGAAAACAAGATGTCTGATGAAGAAATTGAAGCAATCGGTGCAGGTGACCAGGGTATGATGTTTGGTTATGCGTCCAATGAAACCGAAGAATATATGCCATATCCGATCTCACTTGCGCATAAGCTGGCAAGAAAATTAACAGAAGTTCGTAAAACAGGTGTTTTACCATATCTGCGTCCGGATGGAAAAACACAGGTGACGGTAGAATACGACGAAGAAGGAAAACCGGCAAGATTAGATGCGATTGTATTATCGACACAGCATGATCCGGATGTGACACAGGCACAGATTCATGAAGATATTAAAAAATATGTGTTTGATGCGGTTATTCCGGCAGACATGGTAGATGAAAATACAAAGATGTTCATCAATCCGACCGGCCGTTTTGTAATCGGCGGACCACATGGGGATTCCGGTCTTACGGGCCGAAAGATCATCGTTGATACATATGGCGGATATGCGCGTCATGGCGGCGGTGCGTTTTCCGGTAAAGACTGTACGAAGGTTGATCGTTCCGCAGCGTATGCGGCACGTTATGTTGCAAAAAATATCGTAGCAGCGGGATTAGCGGATAAATGTGAGATTCAGCTTTCTTATGCGATCGGTGTTGCACAGCCGACTTCGATCATGATCGATACATTTGGTACCGGTAAGATCTCAGAGCATAAGCTGGTTGAAATCGTAAGAGAAAACTTTGATCTGCGTCCGGCAGGAATTATCAAGATGTTAGATCTGAGAAGACCGATCTACAAGCAGACTGCTGCATACGGACATTTTGGAAGAAATGACCTTGATCTCCCATGGGAAAAATTAGATAAAGTAGATATTTTAAAGAGCTATTTATAAAAGAAAGAAACTGTATATGTACATGAGTGCATGTGCGGTTTCTTTTCTTCTATATCATCAAAAATCGATATTACAAAGGAAGTAGGAATATGAAATTACAGAAAAATGATCTTCGCGTATATGCTGTGACAGACCGGCATTGGCTTGGCGGAGAAACAGTTGCGATGCAGGTGGAAAAAGCGCTGAGAGGAGGTGCAACGATGATCCAGCTGAGAGAAAAAAAGCTGGATGAAGACGCCTTTTTGGAGGAGGCGCTGGAAGTAAAAGAAATCTGCAGGAAATACCACGTGCCGCTGATCATCAATGATAATGTAGAAATTGCCCGAAAAGCAGATGCAGACGGCGTGCATGTTGGACAGAGCGATATGGCTGCTAAAAATGTCAGAGAAATCCTTGGCTCTGATAAGATCATCGGAGTTTCTGCTGCGACAGTAGAAGAGGCCCGCACGGCACAGCTGCAGGGAGCAGATTATCTTGGTGTTGGTGCGGTATTTCCGACCAGTACGAAAGACAATACAAGAGATGTGAACTATGAGAAGCTAAAAGCAATCTGTGAGTCTGTTGAAATTCCTGCCGTGGCGATCGGCGGAATCACAAAAGATAATCTGAGTCTTTTAAAAGGAAGCAAGATCGCAGGGATTGCCGTTGTCAGTGCGGTCTTTGGCCAGCCGGATATTACCTGTGCGGCAATGGAACTGAGAAGGTCAGTGGAAAAAATGCTTGGAAAGCGTCCGACGGCATTATCGATCGCAGGAAGCGATTCCAGCGGAGGAGCAGGGATTCAGGCAGACATTAAAACAATGCTTGCAAACGGCGTGTATGCGATGACTGCGATCACCGCTTTAACGGCCCAAAATACGACAGGAGTAGCAGGAATCTTTGAAACGTCTCCGGAGTTTTTAGGACAGCAGATGGACTGTGTTTTTCAGGACATTTTTCCGGATGCCGTGAAAATCGGAATGGTATCTTCGGATAAGCTGATCTGTATGATCGCAGATAAACTGGAACAGTATGCGGCAAGGCGTATCGTTCTGGATCCGGTTATGGTGGCAACGAGCGGATCGCGGCTGATTAACGAAGACGCAGTGTCCGCATTAAAAGAAAGACTGATCCCTCTGGCTGATCTCATCACGCCGAATATTCCGGAAGCAGAAGTACTGGCCGGCATTTCCATTGATTCTGTGGAAGATATGGCTGTGGCGGCTAAGATTATTCATGATCATTATCACTGTAATGTTCTCGTAAAAGGCGGTCATCATATGAATGACGCGAATGATCTGTTGTATACCGGAGATGGATGTCGCTGGTTTTACGGTGAACGCATTGACAATCCTAATACGCATGGGACCGGATGCACGCTTTCCAGCGCGATTGCTTCGAATCTCGCAAAGGGATTTTCTCTGGAGGAATCCGTAGGCAAGGCGAAGGCATATATTTCAGGGGCCCTACGATCGGATCTCAATCTTGGAAGCGGAAGCGGACCGCTGGATCATGGATTTGTCATTGCAGATGATCAATGCTAAGTATTAAAAAAAATACGTGAATATAGTTTACATCTTAACAATGTTTTGTTATATTACTACACATGGATGGTATTCTGAAAAGAAGCTGTACCAAGGACAGATCATTATAATTTTAAATTCAACAAGAAAAGCTTATATTCTAAAAAAGACCAGCAAAACGCGCTAAGCGTGTTTTGTCTGGTTCTTTCAAAGAGAAATAAGACTTAGAGTGTCACCGGATCCCGAGAAACAATCTCGAAGAGATGAGGTGATAGCATGAAGATTGGATTTATCGGTGCCGGGAATGTTGGATGTTCTCTCGGCAGATATTTGAAACACAATCACATTATGGTTGCCGGATATTACAGCAGGAGCAGAGCGTCTGCAAAAGAGGCAGCCGAATTAACAGATACAACACAGTTTGACACGTTGGAAGAAGTTGTGAAAACATGTGATACTCTATTTCTTACAGTGCCTGACGGACAGATTCAAAGCGTCTGGGATCAGGTAAAAGATTTTCCGATTGAAGGGAAAAAAATATGTCATTGCAGCGGAGCAATGTCCGCTGAAGTCTTTTCAGGAATTCATGAGCTTGGTGCTTATGGATATTCCATTCATCCTATGTTTCCATTTAACAGTAAAACAATTCCATACGAAAACATACAAAAGGCATTTATTTCAGTAGAAGGAGATGCAGAGAAACGGGATGCATTTGTAAAGATGTTTGAAGGCTTTGGAAATCCAGTCAAAGTGTTAGATGGAAAAAATAAGACCAGTTACCATGCAGCGGCAGTTATGGCCTCGAATCAGGTGGTTGCACTTATGGAGCTGGCGGTTGAGCTGTTAGCGACGTGCGGTTTTACAGAAGAACAGGCATTACAGGCGGTTCGACCGTTAGCAGAAAGCAATCTGTTGAACATACTGGAAGCGGGACCGGCAAAGGCCCTTACGGGACCGGTCGAACGAAATGACGTGCAGACGGTCAAGAAGCATCTGGCAGTGCTGGATGGAGAACAGAAAGCCGTCTATCGAGCATGCTCGGACATACTAATGCATATCGCGGAACGGAAATATCCGGAACGGGATCACATGGAAATGAAGGAAATATTGGAGGATTAGCAAAATGAAAACGACAGTTACAACGCTTCAGAAAATGAAAGAAGAAGGAAAAAAGATCACAATGTTAACAGCCTACGACTATTCCACGGCAAAATTAGAAGATGAAGCCGGAATTGATACGATTTTAGTTGGAGATTCTCTTGGCAACGTTATGCTGGGATATGAAAATACGATTCCGGTTACGGTTGATAACATGATCACTTATGGAGCATCCGTTGTACGCGGAGCTAAAAATGCATTTGTTGTGATCGATATGCCTTTTATGTCATATCAGACATCCGTTTACGATGCAGTCTGTAATGCAGGCCGGATCATGAAAGAAACCGGATGTGACGCCGTCAAGTTAGAAGGAGGAGTAAAATTTGCACCTGTGATCGAAGCAATTACGAATGCTTCCATTCCGGTGATCGCACATATCGGTTTGACTCCGCAGTCTATTAATGCATTTGGCGGACATAAAGTACAGGGTAAGACAGAAGCAGCTGCAAAACAGATTATCGAAGATGCTAAGGCAGTAGAAGCAGCCGGTGCATCTGCGATTGTCATTGAAGGTGTTCCGGCAGCGATCGGTAAATTAGCGACAGAAGCAGTAAAAATTCCGACCATCGGAATCGGAGCAGGGCCTGATTGTGATGGACAGGTTCTCGTATATCAGGATGTATTAGGGATGTTCACTGATTTTACTCCGAAATTTGTAAAACGTTATGCAGATATCGGAAGCATTATGAAAGAAGCATTTGCTGATTACATTAAAGAAGTCAAAGAACAGAGTTTTCCGGAAGAGAAACACTGCTATACAATGAAGGAAGATGTTATTGAAAAATTATATTAATCAGTCGTAACGAAGAGACAGGAGATTTGTAAAATGAAAATCGCTTATACAGTAAAAGAAGTTAGAGAACAGGTAAAAGCCTGGAAAAAAGACGGGCTGACCGTCGGATTAGTTCCGACAATGGGTTATCTGCATGAAGGACATGCGAGCCTGATGAAAAAAGGTGTGGAACAGTGTGATAAAGTTGTTGTCAGCGTATTTTTAAATCCAATGCAGTTTGGTCCGACCGAGGATCTGGCAGCTTATCCGAGAGATTTTGAGAGAGATTCTAAGCTCTGTGAAGAAATGGGAGTGGCGATGATTTTTCATCCGGAACCGGAAGAAATGTATTCACCGCATTTTTGCTCTTATGTAGATATGAGCGTGTTAACGGAGGATCTTTGTGGAAAAAGCAGACCGGTTCATTTCCGCGGAGTATGTACCGTATGCAATAAGCTGTTTAATATTGTGCAGCCGGATAAAGCATTTTTTGGTGAAAAAGATGCACAGCAGCTGGCAGTGATCAAACGAATGGTAGAAGATCTGAATATGGATCTGGAGATTGTCGGATGTCCGATCGTCCGTGAAGAAGACGGACTGGCAAAATCATCCAGAAATACGTATTTAAATGCAGAAGAAAGAAAAGCGGCCCTGATCCTGAGTAAGAGCATTTTCCTTGGACAGAAGATGGTAGAAGAAGGCGAAAGGGATGCACGGAAAGTAGTAAAAGCCATGACGGAGTTGATCGAAACAGAGCCTCAGGCACATATTGATTATGTAAAAGTCGTTGATGGTCTGACAATGCAGCCGATTGATGTGATCGACCGTCCGATCGTAACTGCAATTGCCGTTTATATTAACGATACAGCACGTCTGATCGATAACTTCCATTTTGATCCGGAAGGAAAATAAAGCGGTTTGGAGATAGTTAAAGGAGAAGAAACCATGCATGTTAATATGTTAAAAGCAAAGATTCATCGTGCGACTGTCAAGCAGGCGGAACTCGATTACGTCGGAAGTATTACGGTAGATGAAAATTTGCTTGATGAAGCAGGAATTTTAGAATATGAAAAAGTTCAGATTGTAGATGTTAACAACGGAAGCCGTTTTGAGACTTATACGATCGCAGGTGAACGAGGAAGCGGTATGATCTGTTTGAATGGAGCGGCAGCAAGATGTGTTTCTACAGGTGATAAAATCATCATTATGTGTTATGCTGATTATACGCCGGAAGAGGCAAAAGGGCATAAGCCGAAAGTATTGTTTGTGGACGAAGATAATAAGATCTCCCGTATCACAAACTATGAAAAACATGGAAGATTAGAGGATATGTAATTATGTTAAGAGGAAAAACGGTTGTACTGGGAGTGACCGGAAGCATTGCAGCTTATAAAATGGCAAATGTCGCCAGCATGTTAATTAAAAAACACTGTGATGTTCACGTGATCATGACAAAAAATGCAACGAATTTTATTAACCCGATCACATTTGAAACATTAACGAATCACAAATGTCTGGTAGATACATTTGACCGAAATTTTCAATTTCACGTAGCACATGTATCATTGGCGCAGCAGGCAGACTGTATGCTGATCGCACCGGCATCCGCAAACGTGATCGGAAAGGTTGCAAACGGAATTGCAGACGACATGCTGACAACGACGATTATGGCGTGTGAAGCTCCAAAACTGATCGCACCGGCAATGAATACGCGGATGTTTAACAATCCGATCGTACAGGATAATTTAAGAAAACTGGAACGTTTCGGATATGAAGTGATCCAGCCGGCAGCCGGAAGATTGGCCTGTGGAGATACAGGTGCAGGGAAACTCCCGTCGGAAGAGGTTATGATCGATTATATTGAAAAAGCAATTGCGAGGGAAAAAGATCTGAAAGGGAAAAAACTTCTGGTAACCGCAGGGCCTACACAGGAAGCGATTGATCCGGTTCGTTTTATTACGAACCATTCAACTGGAAAGATGGGATATGCGATCGCCAGAGCCGCAATGCTCAGGGGTGCAGAAGTAACTCTCGTAACGGGTCAGACAGCCATCGATCCGCCGCCATTTGTAAATGTGATTCCTGTTGTCAGTGCAGAAGATATGTTTGAAGCGGTAAAAGAACATTCCGATGCACAGGATATTATTATCAAATCTGCCGCAGTAGCGGATTATCGTCCGGCAACTGTGTCGGATGAGAAGATTAAGAAAAAAGACGGGAATCTGTCAATTCCGATGGAAAGAACGACCGATATTCTTCAATATCTTGCAGAACATCGAAGAGATGACCAGTTTATCTGTGGCTTTTCAATGGAAACACAAAATATGCTGGAAAACTCCAGAAAGAAACTGGAGAAAAAGAAGCTGGATATGATCGTTGCCAATAATCTGAAGGTAGAAGGTGCCGGATTTGGTACCGATACCAATGTCGTTACTTTTATTACAAAAGAAGAAGAAAAGACATTAGAGATTATGACAAAACAGGAAGTTGCGGATGAACTGTTAAGCTTTATCCGGTCCAAAATGTAGGATAAAAAAGGGCATTGTCCCATCATCAGTTATGATGATGGATCAATGCCCATTCTTTTATTTCTTTTACATCCTGGGGTTAATAATGGATTCAATGGCACTCGTTAATTTATAGTAATCTTTGATAAGTGCAGCCAAATGTTCTTTACCGGCATCTTCCAGATGATAATAAACTCGTGTCTGGCGTTTGCCCACCAGTTTCTTATAATCGGAAATGTATCCCTGATCTTCTAATTTGTATAGAATCGGATACATTGTTCCTTCTGCAATTTTTATCTGTCCATCAGAGCGCTTGTTCAAGGCCTGAGAAAGTTGATAACCATAACAGTCTTCTTCTTCTAAGATTTTTAACAGAAGCATTTCCAGTCGATATAAATTACGATTAGCCATTTAATTATAATCCTTTCATTTATTACAAATCTATAAATATAATATGAATTTATTATAACAATTTGAAAAAATGAAAACAATACCTATATTGAAAAAACATATCTGAAACAGAAAAGTAAGGGCTTCGATATGATGCTTCATATTAGGATTGTTCTTCATTTTATAGAAAATTTATGAAAATAAAGATACCGGTATGATATAATTATCTTTATAATGATAAATGATACGGAGGAGAATCGATATGAAGATCGTGAACAAGATAAGAGTTATATTTTTACCGGCAATTGTATTACCCCTCATATTGATCATGATTTCGTTTGCCTTCCTGAGTTATTCCTATACCAGATCAGCATATAATATCGGTTCGGGCATTACAGCCATTGACAGCTTTTTGAATACGACAGAGACGATGAATGCGCTGACGAGCGATATTTTTGAAGAGATCAAGCGTATCGCGAAAGATTCCCCAGAAAATTTTGAAAACCCGGATTATATAGAGAGAGTCAATGAATCTTTAAAAGGAAAAGATTCTTATCTGATCATCCGAAAGAATGACCAGATCATCTATCGGGGGACAGAAGAAAAGCATGATAAGCTCGAAAGTATGCTCCCTGCTTATGGGTCTACGGTCAGTTCGGAAGACAGCGGGATTCTGATCGGAACACCGGAAAACTTTCTGA
Organism: Candidatus Fimousia stercorigallinarum; assembly: GCA_018715775.1. Taxonomy (GTDB): domain Bacteria; phylum Bacillota; class Clostridia; order Lachnospirales; family Lachnospiraceae; genus Fimousia; species Fimousia stercorigallinarum. Next base: position 38,127 of record DVKZ01000092.1, read on the forward strand.
TCAAACAGCAGGATTTTGAATTCAGCGATTCTTCACAGGGAACCATTTTTATTATGACGAGCCTTGAGAATATTAAACCACATTTTCGAAGGATCGTCGTTCAGCTGATGCTATCTGTCGTGTTGATCTTATTTATGACAAGTGCTCTGCTGACCTGGTATATGTATTATGAATTTGTTCGTCCGATCAATTTATTAAAAGACGGAACGGACAGGATCCGGGAAGGAGATTTGGATACCGATGTGGAGGTATTGAATGATGATGAGATCGGAGATCTTTGTACGTCATTTAATGAGATGCGCGCAGAGTTGAAAAAATCGATCAATGACCGTTTAAAATATGAAGAAGAAACGAGAGATCTGATCAGTAATATTTCTCATGATCTGAAGACGCCTCTGACGGCGATTAAAGGTTATTCAGAAGCGATCATGGATGGCGTTGCGGATACGCCGGAAAAGATGGAGCGCTATATTAAGACGATTTATAATAAAGCGAACGATATGGATGTACTGCTCAACGAGCTTTCCATCGCATCGAAGATCGACTGTAATACAGTGCCATATAATTTTACAAAGATTGATATCGAAGCGTATTTTGAGGACTGTATGGATGAGATCGGATCGGATCTGGAACAGAGAAATATGGACTTTGCTTTTTTCAATTATTGTCATAATCGCTGCTTTGTAATGGCAGATCCGGAGCAGTTGAAGCGAGTGATCACCAATATTATCAGTAATGCCTGCAAATACAGCGGAAAAGAAAAGGGGCATGTGAATATCCGTCTAAAGGAAATGGAAAATTATATCCAGGTAGAGATTGAAGACGATGGAATCGGAATCAGTGCCAAAGATCTGCCGAATATCTTTAATCGGCTATATCGTGCAGATGCTTCCAGGGCAAGTTCCGGCGGAAGCGGTCTGGGACTTTCGATATCTAAGAAGATCATCGAAGATCATGGCGGACATATATGGGCGAGCAGTAAATTGAATACGGGAACAACCATTTATTTTACTTTAAATAAAGTGACAGAGGAGGATGAAGAATATGAGTAAGATTTTAATTGTAGAAGATGAACTTAGTATTGCAGAGCTTGAAAAAGATTATCTGGAACTTAGTTCATTTGAAGTCGATATTGAGACAGATGGCCAGAGTGGATTGGAGAGAGTACTGTCGGAAGACTATGACATGCTCATTCTCGATCTGATGCTTCCGGAGATAGATGGATTTGAGATCTGTAAGAGGGTGCGTGAGGAGAAGAATATTCCGATTTTAATGGTTTCTGCCAAAAAAGATGATATCGATAAGATTCGGGGATTTGGACTCGGTGCGGATGATTATATTACAAAACCGTTCAGTCCGAGCGAACTGGTTGCGCGGGTGAAAGCACATCTGGCAAGATATGATCGGTTGGTTGGAAGCAGCATGCCGGAAAACGATATTATCGAGATCCGAGGAATTAAGATTGATAAGACAGCGCGTCGTGTCTATGTCAATGGTGAGGAAAAAGCGTTTACAACGAAGGAATTTGACCTCCTGACATTTCTTGCCAGTCATCCGAACAGAGTCTTTAAAAAAGAAGAACTGTTTAATAAGATCTGGGATATGGAATCAATCGGAGATATTGCAACTGTTACGGTTCATATTAAGAAGATCCGTGAAAAGATTGAATTTGATACTTCAAAACCACAGTATATTGAAACGATTTGGGGCGTGGGATACCGCTTCAAAATATAGGATAAAAGGAACAGAATATGAGAAAACAGAAGAAACCGGAAATTTTATATTTGGATTCGGAGATTATTGTGTGTGTAAAACCACAAGGTATGCCGGTCCAGAATGATAAAAGCAGAGATTTGAGCCTGCTCAATTATCTGAAGAACGAGATCACAAAAAAAGAGAAACAGCAGCAGGAATTATATGTCGTACATCGTTTAGACCGTCCGGTTGGCGGCGTTATGGTGTTTGCGAGAACGAAAGATGCCGTGGCGCATTTAAGCGAACAGATGCAAAAAGGAAGTTTTGAAAAGTATTATCAGGCCGTACTTACGGGAGACCTTCCGGATGAACAGGGCATGTTAACGGATTACCTGCTAAAAGATGGTAAAACGAATACGTCAAAAACGGTTTCGAAAGGAACGAAAGGCGCGAAAGAAGCCAGGCTGGAATATGAAGTACTTGATCGGATCGAGACGGATCAGGGGGTTTATACGTATGTATTGATCCATCTTCTGACCGGACGCCATCATCAGATCCGGGTTCAGTGTGCATATGCAGGGGCCGGTATCTGGGGAGACACGAAGTATAATCCGAAATTTCAGAAAGTAAAGCGCAGATATATGCAGATAGGATTATATTCGACAAGACTGGAATTTCAACACCCTTCAAGTGGGGAAAGGATGATCTTTAAGACGGAGCCGGAAGGGGAAGCATTTGAAATCCTGGAAGTAGATGAGTTTTAATAAGATTGTTCTGTTATCGTTTTCCGGTATTGAGCACAGCGGCACTGGATAAAAGGAAAGGACCAGTGCCGCTGTTAAATGATGATTATATAGTTTAACAGTGATATCTTTTATGATCAAAGGATATCTCTGCCGACAATCTTTGCGATTCCACGTGCTTTTTCAATTACATTGTGGAATTTTTCCGGCTTCAGACATTGTGCTCCATCAGACCATGCATAGTCCGGATTCTCGTGTACTTCGATGATCAGACCGTCTGCGCCTGCCGCAACTGCTGCTAAAGATGCTGATTCGACTAATTTCCAGTCGCCTGTGGCATGTGACGGATCGATGATGATCGGAAGATGTGTTCGTTCTTTTACAATCGGGATTACGCTCAGATCCAGGGTATTGCGCGTGGATGTTTCGTAAGTACGAATACCTCTTTCACATAAAATGACGTTCATGTTGCCGTTTGCCATAATATATTCCGCGGACATGATCCATTCATCGATCGTATTGCACAGACCGCGCTTTAAAAGAATCGGTTTGGTCGTTCTCTTGCCAATTTCTTTTAATAATTCAAAGTTCTGCATATTTCTTGCGCCAATCTGGATCAGATCTACGTTATCTTCAAATTCTTCAATTTTATCTGCACTCATCAATTCGGAAACGATCGGGAGATTCGTCTGCTTTTTTGCTTCAAGCATGGCCATAATTCCTTTGGTCCGCATTCCCTGAAATGCATATGGGCTGGTACGGGGCTTGTAAGCGCCGCCGCGAAGCATATGCCCCCCGGCTTCTTTTACCTTTTTCGCAACGGAACATACCATCTCTTCGCTTTCTACCGAACATGGTCCTCCGATCACGACAACCGGTTCTTTTCCGCCTACTTTAATGCCATCTACGTCAATGACGGAATCTTCAGGGTGAAATAGACGATTTGCTAATTTATATGGAGCAACGATTCGAACGACGTCATGAACAGCTTTATTCGCTTTGATCGTCTTGACGTCTAATTGAGAAGTGTCACCTTCAATGCCATAAACTGTATAAACATCTCCGATGCAGGCATGAATACGACAGCCTGCATCTGTAATTTCTTTATGTAAACGATTTACGTCATCCTGGGGTGGATTTTGTTTTAACGTGATAACCATGATGAATACTCCTTTTATTTTTTAGATTGGTTTGTTTTGTAATATTGTCAATATCTCTTCCTGCTGCAGTTCCTTCATGTATGATTTTCCAGGTTCATCTACCCACACAGTGCTGATCGTTCCACCGGATGCTTTTTTATCCATTGTGGTCAGTTGATATACTTTCTGAATATCAAAATGAGCGGAAATCGGAAGACCCATGCGGATACAGATATTTTTTAACCGCTCTTTTACTTCGTTAGAAGTGATAAAGTAAAACATGCCCATAGTAACGGCTTCGCCATGCAGATAGGTATCCAGGTTATAATAAGATTCAATTCCGTGGCCGATCGTATGGCCGAAATTCAAAAGCTTACGCAGACCGGATTCTTTTTCATCCTGTTGGACGATATCGCGTTTCATGCATAAAGAACGATAAATGATCTCTTCCAGGCTGGAATCAATATCGCCTTGTTCAAAAAGTTCAAATAATTCGGGATCCCGTATCAAACCCGCTTTAATGGCTTCTGCCAGTCCGTTGATCTTTTGTCTTTCAGGCAGAGTGGATAAAGTATCAAAATCGATCAAAACGAGTTTCGGTTGATAAAAGGCTCCGACAATATTCTTTACATTGCCTAAGTTGATCGCGGTTTTCCCGCCGATACTGCTGTCAATCTGGGAAAGTGTTGATGTCGGAATTGACATATAGGCGATGCCGCGCATATAACTTGCCGCAACAAAACCACCGAGATCACCGATCACCCCTCCGCCAAGAGCTATGATCAGATCTTTTCGGCCCATATGAAATTCCAGACAGGCTGTCAGTACTTCTTCAAATACCGGGATGCTTTTACTGTTTTCCCCGCCAGGAACACGGTAAACCATCGAAGTCGGACACTGCTCTTTTACGATGTTGATCCAAATATCCGGGATATTCTGGTCGGTCAGGATAAAGACTTTACGATCCAGACTAATATAAGAAGCAATTGAATGAATACAGCCGCGTTCCAAAATAATGTCATATTCGTCATTCTTGGTTCGCATAGTCAACTTCATACTATGTCACCTTCTTTTTGTTTGTTTGTGTTTGGTTTTCGCATACTAAAGTGTCACGCTTTAGTGTGTTAAAGTGATTATAGTATGTCAGAGGAAAAATGTCAACATCCAAATCCAAATTATTTTCATATATATTTGACAAAGAAAATAGGATGTCTTAAAATGGAGATACTGACGATGAAAAGGATCAGTATATGGAAGGAACTGTTTTCAGAGAGGGAGCCCGGAGGTGTGAAGCTTCTAACAGGTCACCGTAGAACCTACCTTGGAGTCACTGTTCGAAAGAACGGCGCAGATCAGCGTTACGGATCGTTTGAGTGAATTTTGACGACTGACAGTCAAAATTAATCAGGGTGGTACCGCCGATATTTTCGGTCCCTTTTTGGGAATGAAGATAGCGGCGGTTTTTGTATCATGAAAAAACGGAGGATATTAGAATGAAACTCAATCAATTAGTAAGTCAGAGATTTAAAGAAAGACCGGCGGACTGTGTAGTAGAAAGTCATGCATTGATGATCCGCGGCGGTTATATGAAATATGTTGGAAATGGTATTTTTTCAGAATTTCCGATTCTGAGAAGGATCACATCGAAGATCGAAGCAATCATCCGTGAAGAAATGAACCGGATTGACGGGCAGGAAGTTTTGTTTCCGGTTGTAATGCCGGCGGATTTGTGGGATCAGTCCGGACGATATGAAAGTGTCGGAAGCGAGTTGTTAAGATTTACCGACCGCAATAATTCCAGAATGGTGCTCGGAATGACGCATGAAGAGGCTGCTGTACATCTTGTGCGTGAATATGCGCAGTCCTATCAACAGTATCCATTTATGATCTATCAGATCCAGAGAAAATTCCGTGATGAAGCCCGTCCTCGTGCCGGTATGATTCGTGTTCGGGAATTTACGATGAAAGATGCTTATTCTTTCCACACCTCCCAGGAAGATCTGGAAAAGTACTATGATAAATGTTATCAGGCATACAACCGAATTTTCCAGAAAGCCGGTGTACCAGAAGTCATTACAGTTGCTTCCGATTCCGGAATGATGGGAGGAAGCGTGTCGCATGAATATATGCTTCTGACACCTGCGGGAGAAGATTCTATCGTTATCTGTGAAGACTGCGGCTATAAGGCAAATATGGAAGCGGCCCCAACAATTGTAGAAAATGTATTTGGTGAAACAGAAGAATTACAGTGCGTGGAAACGCCGGACTGCAAGACCATTGAAGATGTATGTGCATTTTTGCAGAAGCCGGTTGAAAATTCATGTAAAGCGGTTGTATATCAGAGAAATATGGACGATACATTTGTGGTTGCTTTTGTCCGCGGAGATTATGAGATCAATGAAACAAAACTCCGCAATCTGGTCGGTGAAGAGATTCATGCGGCTGAAATTACGGAAGATTCTCCTCTCGTTGCCGGATACATTGGTCCATATAGCATTTCTGATAAAGTGACTTATTATATTGATGAGTCCCTGAGAGGAATCGGAAGTCTGGTTGCCGGTGCCAATAAAGAAGGTTACCACTATACCGGACTGAATCTGGAAAGAGAACTGGGAACAGTGGAATACGTAGATGTTTCCAAAATTCAGGAAGGCGGGATCTGCCCTTGCTGCGGCAAGAAGACGATCACGATCAAACGAGGCATTGAAGTTGGTAATATCTTCCAACTTGGAACAAAATATACGGAGAGCATGGGCATGCTTTATACAGATAAAGATGGAAAAACGCATCATCCGATTATGGGATGCTATGGTATCGGCGTCGGACGTCTGGCAGCCTCTGTATGTGAAGAAAGACATGATGAATACGGACCGATCTGGCCAATCTCTATTGCGCCATGGGAGGTGCAGTTATGCTGTCTGCGTGCAGATAATGCAGAAGTAAAAGAAGTTGCGGACGGACTGTATGATCAGCTGCAAAAAGCAGGAGTGGAAGTCATTTACGACGACAGAAATGTTCGTCCGGGTGAAATGTTTGCGGATGCTGATCTGCTTGGTGTGCCGATCCGTGTCGTTGTCAGTCCTCGGAACCTGAAAAACGGCTGTATTGAAATTTCCACAAGAGATAAATCCGTAAAAGAAATGATTGCATTAGAAGATGCGTTCGCATATGTAACAGATCTGAAAGAAAAATTATTTGCAGAGATCAATGAGAAGGTAGAAGAATATAAATAATAAAGCGGAAGAATGCCGGAAAGGAGAGCGGAAGATGAAAATTCACATGCCGGATAATGCAAGGTATATAATCGATAGATTAACAGAACATGGATATGAAGCATACATTGTCGGTGGCTGTGTGCGGGATTCTTTGCTGGGAAATGAACCAAAGGACTGGGATATTACAACTTCAGCATCTCCTTTCGAAGTAAAAGCGCTGTTTTCCCATACGGTGGATACGGGACTCCAGCATGGCACGGTAACGGTATTAAGAGATGGGGAACCGTATGAGGTAACGACCTACCGCGTCGATGGAAAATATGAAGATCACAGGCGCCCTTCGGAAGTTACCTTTACGAAATCCTTGGAAGAGGATGTCCTTAGAAGGGATTTTACGATCAATGCGATGGCATACAATGATGAAGAGGGATTGATCGATCTGCATGGCGGTGCAGAAGACTTGAAAAATGGGGTGATCCGATGTGTAGGAACGGCTGCTCAGCGCTTTGATGAAGATGCGCTCCGGATCCTCCGCGCGCTTCGATTTGCGGCGCGATTTGATTTTCAGATCGAGGATACTACGAAACAGGCGATGATCGGGAAAAGGAGCTTTTTAAAGGACATCAGTGCGGAAAGGATCCGGGAAGAATTGACAAAGATCCTCATTTCTGATCATCCGGAAATATTATTGACAGCATATGAGATGGGAATTACAAAGATCATTCTTCCGGAATGGGACCGGATGCTGGAAACAGAGCAACACAATCCCCATCATAAATATTCTGTCGGAATCCATACGCTGAAAGGGATTCAGCATGTTCCGCCAACCGTCGTTTACCGGTACGCAATGCTGCTTCATGATACCGGAAAACCGGATTGCAAGACGACCGATGAAGAAGGAGTGGATCATTTTAAAAAGCATCCTCTAAGGAGCAGGGAGATTGCCAGAGATGTGATGCATCGGCTGAAGTTCGATAATGATACTTTGAAAAAGGTGTTAACGCTTGTTGCCTGGCACGACTGGAGATTTATGTCGAAGAAGGAAGTCAATAAAAGAGCCGTCCGCCGTCTGGCAAACCGGATCGGTGTGGATTCCTGTTATCAGTTGTTTGAAATACAGAGAGCTGATATTCTGGCACAGAGTGAGTATCAGAAGGAAGAAAAGCTGGAAATCCTTACTATGACGCATTCTCTTCTGGATGAGATCGTCGCGTCCGGAGACTGTCTGACGCTGAAGGATCTGAGGGTAAATGGGAAAGACCTGATTGCACTCGGAGTCTCTCAGGGAAAGGAAATCGGCCGTATTTTAAACACTTTGCTTGCAATGGTGCTGGAACAGCCGGAATTGAATCAGCGTGATGTTCTTCTCAAAAAAGCGAAAGAAGAAATCAAGTAGAAGGAATGTCCCACAGGAACGTTTGTAAAAATAACGTTTCTGTGGGTTGTTTTATTGTACAGGGAATTCCGGCATATGTTTTCGATACCAAAGTGGGAGAAGATTGCGCTGGCAAACAGGATTCTGCCGCTCTTTGATCGCAATGGAATCGAAAAAAATTCTCCAAAGATCCGTAAATGGATCATCCGGCGGCTTAGAAAGGCGCTCTGTTTCTTCAGGGGTCAAAGAAGTCAGATAGTATTCGGTATCGCAGGGATGAACGACCGCAGTCATGCGGCGCAGATCAATGATCATCCAGTTTTCGGAAGGCATCCGGTCTGCAAAATGTGGTGCGATCAGCGTCAGAACATCGCATTTTGGCTCGATACAGCCGACCAGCACGTTATGTTCCATGTTGGAAAAGCGGATAAATTCCCGATGAGAATGTGCTTCATTCGAAGTCTTTCTTGCCAGTTCCATAAGTCTCATGACTGGCGGTTCCTGTAAAAATCCGGTGACAGCAGATCCGTAGTGAAATCCGATGACAAGAAAACGATAAATCGCATCAAGCTTATCTTCTTCATCGGACATGGCTGCCTGATAGACCATACGGTATGCGTGGGATGAAATTTTCCGGCAGATCGAGCGGATTACGCTTTGCGTCTTTCGCCGGTCCGCTTCAATATGGCGGTAGGTACAAAATAATTCCAGATTACCGACTGGTTCCGTCATAAGGCGGATGTTCGAATGTCCGAGCCTGGCAGCCCAGGCATCGTAAATACACGTCATCATAGCATCAAACTCATTCCGACACGTAAAAACAGTTGTTGCATGAATAACAGGTTCTAACATAATGGCACCTCGTAATGTTGAATTTATAATTGTCCCAGACATGATTTCTGAGCATCTTCCAAAGTTGAATCCTTGTGAAAATGAAAATCATCGAATAACGACAGCTGGCGGTAAGTCTGAGGATGTTCGATATCCCAGTTTTGTCTGCTTTCTTCTCCGAGCAGCTGTCTTGTAATGAAATCCTCATGGATTGGAATGGAGTACATCATCCGTCCCCCGCATGTAATGAAATACTTAGCCCGCTTCAGTACGACGCCGATCTTCTTTAAATGAGAAAAATCAAGGCTGCTCTGTCTTCTCGCTTTGATAATCCTCATGGCGGATCTGGTACCGAGTCCCGGCACACGAAGCAGCGTTGCATAATCTGCAGTGTTGATTTCAACCGGAAATTGTTCCAGATGCCGGAGCGCCCAGTCGCACTTTGGATCGAGCAGGATATTAAAATTGGGATGCTCTTCGTTTAACAACTCCTGTGCATGAAAGCCATAAAATCGAAGCAGCCAGTCCGCCTGATATAAGCGATGTTCCCTCAGAAGAGGAGGAGCAGTTCCGGGAGCCGGAAGTGCCCGGTCTTCATTCAGAGAAACATAAGCAGAAAAGAATACTCTCTTTAAATCAAACTGCTGATATAGATTTTGGGTGGCCGTCAGGAGTTGGAGATCACTTTCGCCAGAAGCACCGATGATCATCTGCGTACTCTGCCCGGCAGGAACAAAAGAGGGCTGTTCCTGTCCGGAGATTGGAGGGACGGCAGAAATTCCGATGGACGCTTGTGCTTGGAGCTGTTTATACGGATTATCTTTAAAAATGGTATGGCGAAGATAACGGTTTCCGGAGGAACGTTCCATCTGTGGGGATTTTCCTGTCAGCAAACGGTGTTCGATAATCCCGTCTCGGATATGACGGATCGGGCGGATCAGGTTTTCCGGTTTTTTATGTGGAGCAAGTTTCTTCAGGCTGTCGGTGGTCGGCAGTTCCAGATTCACGCTCATGCGGTCTGCCAGATAACCGGTCTTTGTAATCAGCTCTTCGGAGGCTCCCGGAATGGCTTTTACATGAATATAACCATGAAAGCGGTAAAACGTCCGAAGCAGATGGAGCGTGCGGTAAATCTGTTCCATCGTGTAGTCGGGGCTCTTTACGATGCCGGAACTTAAAAACAGGCCTTCAATATAATTTCTTCGATAAAACTCGATCACAAGCGTGCAGATCTCTTCCGGCGTGAACATCGTACGCATCTGGTCATTGCTGGAACGGTTTAAGCAGTACTTGCAGTCATAAATGCATTCATTACTCAGTAAGATCTTCAACAGGGAAATGCATCTTCCGTCGGAAGAGAAGCTGTGGCAGATGCCGGCGGAATCGGCGTTTCCGAGAAAACCCTTTTTGCCGCGGCGGTCAGAACCGCTGGATGTGCAGGCAACATCATACTTGGCGGCATCGGATAATATCATTAATTTTTCTTGTAAAGATAAATCAGAAGTCATCGTATTCATTAAATCATCTCCGAACATATGTTTGATATTATCTTATCACAAGAAGGAAGAAGATGCAAGAGAAAAAACAAACAAATGTTCGAACGCTTGTATTGCGCGGGGATGAAAAAATATGCTATAATCATTTCAACAAATTTGAGAGAACGAAAGGTGAAAATGCATGAAGACGATCAACGAACATATAAAAAAGCAGGAATTTGTTTCGTTCTATCTCTTGTATGGCGAAGAAGATTATTTAAAAAAACAGATGAAGGAACGTCTGGTCAACGCTCTCGTACAGGATGGGGATACGATGAACCTTACGAGTTTTGAAGGAAAGAAAGTGGATAAGGAAGAAATTCTTGATCTTTCCGAAACGCTTCCATTTTTCAGTCCCCGCAGGGTGATCGTACTGGAAGATACGGAGCTGGGAAAAAAGTGTGACGAGCTATTTTTAAAAAGACTTGAGACGCTGCCGGATACGACGGTTATGATCTTTATGGAAAAGAGCATTGATAAACGCTCTAAGATCTATAAATTTATCAAGAAGAATGGGTATGCGGCGGAGATGAAGATCCAGGATGAAAAGCAGCTCATGCAGTGGATTGCATCTATTTTAAAGAAAGAAGGAAAAGCGGTCACAAATGCAAATGCAGCATATTTTCTTCATAAAGTGGGAACGGAGATGAATCAGATCCGAAATGAACTGGAAAAGCTGATCATCTATACGGCCGGTAGAAAAGAGATTACGCGCAAAGACATAGATGCGGTCTGTTCAGAGGAGATTACCGGTAAGATTTTTGATATGCTGGAAGCAATCGGACTCAGGCAGCAGAAAAAGGCGCTAAATCTCTATTATGAGCTTCTGGAATTGAAGGAACCGCCGCTCAGGATCCTGGCACTTCTCGTACGGCAGTGCAATCAACTGATCCTTGTAAAATCAATGAGCGCAAAAGGCATGCAGAACCGGGAGATTGGAAAGGCAGCAGGTATCCATCCCTTTGTCGTAGGAAAACTTCAGAAGCAGACGAGAAATTTTTCGATTGACCAGTTAAAACATATGGTGCGGGCATGCGGAGAGATGGATGAAGGGATCAAGACGGGAAGATACGTGGATCGTATAGGAATCGAACTGTTGATCGTGGATTTTTCTGCTGCAGTCTGAGGGTCGGATCATGGAAAAAGCAGAATGGCGGTGAAAAAAAGATGATATGGGATATTTTAGGTATTTCTCCGACAACGGAGGAAGAAGTGATAAAAACAGCATACAGAACAAAATTGGTGAATGTCAATCCTGAAGACGATCCGGAAGGGTTTAAACAGCTGCGCCAGGCGTACGAACAGGCATGTGCGTGGGCACAGGAAGAAAAAAAGGGAAAAGGTCCATTAGAGCAATGGATATATGAGGTGGAACAGGTATATGCCGATTTTTACCGCAGGATCGACGAAGAGGAATGGGATGATCTGTTTGACAATGCGGTCTGCACGGATCTGGATACATTTGAAGAAGCTAGAATTTTGATCCTCCATTTTCTGATGGGACATTATTTTGTCCCGGGCTTTGTTTGGAAAAAGGCATGGGATGTCTTTGAGATTGACGAGGACCGCGACATGCTGCGGGAAAAAGTTTCGAACGATTTTATCGTCTATATGGAATTTTGCGCACAGGAAAAAGAATATTTTGATTATCAGCTTTATGAAGGACCGCCGGATGCCGATTATGACAGTTATATAAAAAAACTATATGTATTTCGGTCGCTGATTGATCAGGAGCGGATGGAAGAGGCCGGATCGCTTGCAGCAGAGGTGAGAGCTTCGGAGATTTTTCATCCATACGCGAAGGCGGAGCTGATTCGTTATTATTTGTATGCGGGCGTCGAAGATTGGAAGCCATTATGGCGGGAATTGCAGGACGAGCTCTATGATGATCCGGTTTTAACGGAAATTACCGGCGAGATCCTGATGGAAGAAGGAGATTTTGAAAAAGCCAGGGAACAGTTTTTGGGTGTTCTGGAAGAGAAGCATACTGCTGTTTATGCAAGCAGAAAGCTTGTGGAATTATATCAAAAGACAGGGGAATATGAAGAAGGGAAAAAGATCTGTCTGAAAGTACTGGATGGAAAGTTTCCGGATGAGAAAATCTGTCAGGAGATGCTCGTGATCAATGAGAAGCTGATCGAACAGTGGAAAGATAAAAAAGAGAGACAATTGGATCTTGCCTGGTGTTATTATCAAAATCAGAATTTTGAAGACTGCCTTGCTGTACTGCGTAAAATGAAGCCGGAAGGGGATGTGGCATTTGATTACTATAATCTTATGGCGCGGATTCTATTAGAAACAGGCAATTTTGAAGAAGGGCTTCAGATGACAAAGATCTGGATTTCGAATATAGAACATCTGACCGGCAAAGAAAAAGATTATGACAGAAAGAAGAAGCGATATGGATTTGCGCATTTTATTGCATCTATGCATTGTCTGGAACTTGGTATGTCAGAATCGTGTGAAGCGTATTTGAAACGGTCTCTGGAGTTGGACAAAGACTGGACCGATCTGTTGATGTATCGGGAACGGCGGATGTCTTCTTTTTTAAAGAGAAAAGAGTATGAAGAATGTATCCGGGAAGCAAACAGAGCGATTGAGGAGAGTGAATTTTTTTATCCGGCTTATATCTATCGTCAGGAAGCCAACTATCATCTTTACCGCATCCAGCAGGTGATCGATGACTTCTATCGTGCCATCGAAATTGATCCGGTGCAGGGAAAACCATATGTGACGGCAGTAAAAATGCTGCTGGAATTAAATCTGACCGAGGATGTGGAAAAAATTCTGGAAATCGGAAAACATCATCATGTAGAAGATCCGGAATTCAGGTTTTATTTATTGGACCATGCAGTATTGCAGGAAAAGCAGCCGGAATCCATGGCAAAACTGGCACAGAAGATGGAAACCATGATGCCGCAGCTGTCCGAAGACAGCGGTCCTTTCTGTTATCGTCTCGGATTGATCTTTGGCAGGCTGGAAGAAGAACTTCCGGGCAGGAATTATATTAGGACGGCCTTGAAATACGCACAGGAAGCAGTGGAGAATCATCCGGATGTGATCGAATATGAATGGCTGTTGGCAGATTTGTATAAGAAAAATAGAAATTTTGAGCAGGCGGTCATTTTTTATAAGAAGATTCTGCAAAAGGATCATACGCTGTATGATGCCTGGATCGATCTCGGATATACCTATGATGAATGTGGGAAAACAGATCAGGCAATTGATGCATTGGAACGGGCAGCAGAATCTGCCGATCGGCATCCGTATGTGCATAACAGCCTGATGAATCTTTATTTGAAACGGTTTGAAAAGACAAGAGAACGGTCTGATTTTGACCGGGGGCTTTGGCATGCGGACAGGCAGCTGGAAATTGTAGAAAATGATTATTATTACAGAGAACGGGCCTATTTTTATCTGGAAGATATGCAGTTGGAACCGGCTCTTGCGGATATTATAAAATCCTATGAACAAAATCCGGAGGATTTGTATGCATTGAGCAGTATGGGATATATTTATTGTCTGCTCGGCGAATATAAAAAGGCAATCGAGTATTATACTTTGGCAGAAAAAAAGACAGAGACATCAGAGCAGCAGTTTTCGCTGTACCGATGGTGGGGACCGATTTATGAAAGAGACGGGCAGTTTGAAAAAGCGCTGAGCTGTTATATGAGATGCCTGATGGTCCGGCCGGATTCTCTGGATGCGCTGGAACAGGCGGCAAATATCTTTATGCGCCGGAATCAGTATGCAGAAGCAGCACGGTATTACGAAAAAGTGATGATGCGGAAAAAGAGAGGCAAGGCCGATCTGATGATCAAGACCGCTAAAGCGTTGCATTATGCGAAAAACCGGTTAAAAGAGAAAAAAATACTCAAACAAGTGGAACTGAATTTTGGGCATATACCGGAAGTGAAGTGTCAGCTGGGTGATTACTATCTGGATGAGAAGCAGGATCTGAAGAAAGCCTACCGGTGTTATATGGATGCGTGCGGATATGATCTGGAAAAGCCATATATTCGTCTTGTTGAAGTATACAGTCGAATGGGAAAAACGGAAGATGCCATAAAGATGCGACGTCTCGCAGAAAAGAAAATAAAGGAAATTTACGGTTCCATCGGGGATTATTTTCGCATAAAGGGAAAGCAAAAGTATATTTACTATCATATTTTCATGATGTATTATTATAATTGGGAGATAGATGCAGCCATGCAGTATCTCCGGGAAATGAAAGAAAGACCGATGTGCAGTTTTTGTCCGTATGGGTTTTGTTTTGAAGAACTGCTTGCAGAGGCGCGGATTTTGGAGTTTCAGGGTAAAAGAGAGACGGCAATGCGGTTGTGCAGGAAAATTTTGAGACAAGATCAGAATCTCGGTCAAGTACGTCATTTGATCAAGGAACTGGGAGAGAGACGATAGATGATCATAGGAATTGATTTAGGAACAACAAATAGCCTTGCGGCATATTTTACAGAGGATGGACCCCAAATCATCCCCAATCGTCTGGGGAACCATATGACTCCGTCGGTAGTCAGCGTCGATGGAGAGCAAGTGTACGTTGGAGAAACTGCGAAAGAACGACAGATTCTATTTCCGGACAGTTCGGCCAGCGTATTTAAAAGAAATATGGGCAGTCAGAAGGTTTATCAGCTTGACGGAAAACGGTTTACTGCAGAAGAACTATCGTCGTTTGTTCTCAGAAGTCTGAAAGAGGATGCAGAACATTATCTGCAGGAGCCGGTAAAGGAAGCGGTGATCAGTGTTCCGGCATATTTTAATGAGGCAAGGAGAAAGGCAACGAAACGCGCCGGGGAACTTGCCGGATTGAAAGTGGAAAGGATCATCAGCGAGCCGACCGCTGCGGCGATTGCCTATGGGCTGTATCAAAAAAAAGAAAATACAAAATTTCTTGTGTTTGATCTGGGAGGAGGAACTTTTGATGTTTCAATCCTGGAGTTATTTCATAATATTTTAGAAGTAAGAGCTGTTGCAGGGGATAACTATCTCGGCGGGGAAGATTTTACAAAAGTGATCCGTGATTTGTTTTTAAAAGATACCGGGCTGTCAGAGGAAGAACTCGATCACCGGGAACTTGGCCTGTTACGCAAACAGGCAGAACAATGCAAGCTGGCATTTGCGACAGAAAGCAGTTTTATGATGAATTGTCAGATCAAAGGAGAAGTAAAAACGGCATTGATCACACGCGGCCGTTTTGAGAAACGGTGCGAACCACTGCTGGATCGGATTAAAAAACCTGTAAAGAAAAGCTTGTCTGATGCCAAAATTAAGATTTCAGATATTGATGAGATCGTTTTAGTCGGCGGAGGTACGAAGCTGCGCCTGGTCAGAAAATATGTAGCTAAATTATTTAAAAAAATGCCGAATACAAGCGTAAACCCGGATGAAGCGGTTGCGCTCGGAGCAGCGATCCAGGCAGCGATGAAAGAACGCCGGGAAGCGATCAAAGAAGTAATATTAACCGAT
The DNA here is from genome assembly GCA_018715775.1 of Candidatus Fimousia stercorigallinarum. Lineage (GTDB taxonomy): Bacteria > Bacillota > Clostridia > Lachnospirales > Lachnospiraceae > Fimousia > Fimousia stercorigallinarum. The sequence continues at coordinate 54,144 of DVKZ01000092.1, forward strand.
GTCTGTCCGTTTACGCTTGGAACCGAAGTCGTAGTGGAGCGAGGAAAAGATAAACATGAAGCCGGGTATTTCGCCCCGATCATCGAGCGGAATACAACGATTCCGGCGAGCAGAACGGAGCAGTTCCGCACAGTCTACGATCAGCAGACAAAATTGAATATCCACATTTTACAGGGAGAAAGCCGGTTTGCAGCGAATAATATTTCCCTTGGAAATTTGGAAGTCGAAGTTCCGCCGAATAAAGCAGGCGCGGAAGTGATCGATATTACTTATACATATGATATTAATTCTCTGCTGGAAGTGGAAGTGAAAGTAGTATCGACCGGCGAAATAAAGAAGATGATCATTAAAAATCAGGAAGTGGATATGACAGATGAGGAAATCGAGGCTCGAATGAAAGAGCTGAGTTATCTGAAGATTCATCCGAAAGATCAGGAAGAGAATCAGCTGCTTTTGCTTCGTGGAGAACGATTATATGAAGAAAATACCGGAGAAGTGAGATTACGGATCGAATATGAATTAAGGGAATTCGAAAAAGTGCTCAACGAAAGGAATGAAGTAGAAATCGCCAATGCAAGAAAAGTTCTAAAAGATGTATTGGATGAAATTGATGAAGAGTGGTAACGATGCAAACGAAAGACTTATATAAAAAGGGGATGGAGCTTTATGCTGGTAAAGGAATATTTAAAAGCCAGGAAGATGGCAGTCAAAGATTTTCGGATGCGTTCTAGCAGAGGAGAGTATCCATATTTACAGGTATTAGATGAGATTTTAAAATATGCGGGAACTACAAAAGAGCAGAAATTAGGACTGGTTGATATACCGCTCGATCAGATCGTTGGAACAAAGAGCATGGGAAGGACCAATGCGTTTGCGAGCAATTTTATGCCGCTAATGGATGAAGAGACAGAGTTTGCTTCTAAGTGGATGAATTTATACAGGGCACATATGGATGAAGGAATCCGCGATCCGATCGTTGCGTATGAATTTATGAACCATTTTTATGTTGTGGAGGGGAATAAGCGGGTAAGTGTTATGAAATACGTGGATGCAGTCAGCATTCCCGGAAATGTGACCCGTATCATTCCGCAAAAAAATGATTCGAAAGAGTCTACGATTTATTATGAATTTTTGGATTTTTATGAGATCACCCATATTAATTTTATTAACTTTTCCCAGCCGGGCGGTTATAAGAAACTGTTAGAATATGTATGTCCGGACAGCAAAGAACCGTGGGATGATGATATGCAGACGTATTTTACTACGGCATACTATCGTTTTGATGATATTTTTCAAGAGCGGGCAGCGGGTAAGAAGATGCCGTTGACAGTTGCCGATGCATTTTTGATCTATCTGGATTATTATGGTTATGAGTCGTTTTTGAATAAAAAGCAGAAAGAAATCAAAAGTGAAGTTGCGAAACTCTGGAAAGATTTCATGATCTTCCCGAATAAGCGACAGCTGAACTTAAAGATGGATTCGGAAACAATGGATTCTTCGACAGTCATCGACCGTACGATCCATCTGCCGATCACAAAACTGAAAATCGCATTCATTAACCATAAATCACCGGAAACGTCCAAATGGGTATATATGCATGATCTTGGAAGAAAGCAGATGGAAGAAACGTTTGGCAATAAAGTGTCTGTTCTTGTCTATAATGATGTGAATACGACGGCAGCAGGAATTGAAGCGATGGATGAAGCTGTGAAAAAAGGATGCACGTTGATCTTTGTAACGACGCCGAGCCTGATCAAGGCATGTACATCGATCGCGGTAAAACATCCGAGTGTAAAAATCTTAAACTGTTCTTTGAGTACTTGTTATGGACACATTAAAACGTATTATGGACGGTTATATGAGGCCAAGTTCCTGATGGGAATCATTGCCGGCATTATGACAAAATCAAAAAATATCGGATATCTGGCTGATTATCCGATTTCCGGAGCGATCGCGAACATTAATGCGTTTGCTTTGGGTGCCAAGATGGTGAATCCGGAAGCGGTCGTTCATCTTCACTGGTATACGAAAAAGGAGATTAATGTCGATGAAAATCTCTGGGAGGATAAGGTATCGATCGTATCCGGTTATGACAGCCTTATTCCGAACAGTGATGCATTTCGCTTTGGTATTTATGATTTTAATCAGAAAGATACCCCGCCGCTTGCCATGCCGGTATGGGAATGGGGAATCTTTTATTCCAAGATTGTTGCTTCGGTATTTAATAATACATGGAAGAAGGAAAAGTTGAAATCGGATGAAGCGATTAACTATTGGTGGGGAATGTCATCCGGCATGATTGATATCATCGTGTCAGGAACGCTGCCTCCGGAAGTGCGTCATCTGGTCGCAACTTTAAAATTGGCGATCCAAAAAGGGGTTTTAAATCCGTTTGCGGAAGAAATCCGTGCCCAGGACGGCACGTTAAAAAATAAAGCAGGAGAATCTATGACACCATATGACATTATGCAGATGGATTGGCTTGTGGACAATATTAAAGGAGAAATACCATTCCGGGACGAACTGGTGGATGAAGCGAAGACGATCGTTGAGATCCAGGGAGTTAAGAAGGAAGACAGAAAAACACAATGAATATACTAGTTGTAGCAGATGTGGAATCAAAATATCTTTGGGATTATTTTGATTCCTCACAGAAAGAAAAAGTTGATCTGATCATCTCCTGCGGAGATTTGGATGCGGATTATTTATCGTTTTTAACGACCATGTATAATTGTGATGTATTATATGTACATGGGAATCACGATGAAGGATATGAGACAAAACCGCCGGAAGGATGCATCTGCATTGATGATCAGATCATCAATTATCAGGGAATACGGATACTGGGCCTGGGCGGGTCAATGAGATACAACAATGGGAAGTACCAGTATACGGAAGCGCAGATGCGAATGAGATATATGAGACTCTGGCTGCAGATACAGTTGTGTCGTGGGTTTGACATTCTGGTCACACATGCACCTGCCAGAGGGATGAACGATGCGGACGATCCTCCGCACCGTGGTTTTGAATGTTTTCACGACCTGATCTCAAAATATAAACCGGCTTTTTTTCTGCATGGACATGTTCATTTAAATTACGGATATGATATTCCGCGGATAGAGAAGCTTGGAAATACGACCGTGATCAACGGATTTGAAAAATATCAATTTGAATACAAAATTTAGGGGATGAATTGAAAATTGCAAAGTTAGAGAAATTCGTTCTGCGCTTTGCTTTCTGTAAGTCAGCCTCTTTTACTGTCCTGCTCTTCCGCAGCTGTCGCGTTTCATTAATTCACATGGAAATGTGATCTGTATCGGCAGATCAATCGAGGAGTCCAGGATGATCTTCTGATATAAGAACTTCACGGCTGCTTTTCCCATGAGCTCTGCAGGAGCATGAATGGTCGTCAGCGGCGGATTTGTATAAGATGCAACGCTGATATCATCAAATCCGACAATGGAAATATCCTGTGGAATTTTCAGTCCGGCCTGATGGAGCGCACGCATTGCACCGATCGCAATCGGATCGCTTGCTGCAAATACAGCGGTTGGGAGAGTTTCTTTTTCAAGCAGTTCATTCATCATTTGGAATCCGGATTCTGCCGAGAATTCTTTTTCGATCAAATATGGTTCATATTCCAGATGATGTGCGGTACAGTAGTCAATAAAATGCTGTTTCCGCTGTTCAAAATAAATCATATCTCCGATATATTCAATACCGCCGAGATAGGCGATCCGCCTGTGGCCAAGAGAAGTCAGATAATTCATAATATTAAAAACGGCCTGACGAAAATCCAGGGTGACGCAGTTGAATGTAATCTTGGGAGAAACCATATCAACAATGACAAAATGTTTTGTCGATGTCTGAAAATTGATGATATCATCGGAAGAGTACTTTCCTACACAGATCAGGCCGTCAACATTTGCAAGTTGTTTTTCATAATCCTGATCTGTTTTAAAAATACGGAGCACCCGTATGTTCAGATTTACACAGCATGCCTCAATTCCGTTTCGTATATTCTGATAATAAGGATCCTCCAACTCTTGAAACATGGAATACCATTGTAACAGTCCGATCGTAATAGAAGGCATCTTTTGTATTTTTCGGGAAGGGGCTTTCGTCCTTTTTTTATACCCCAGTTTCTTCGCAGCAGCGATTACCTTTTCACGTGTCTCATCTGTAACACTTAAAGAGGCGTCGTTGTTTAAAATACGTGAGACTGCTGCCGGAGATACTTGGGCAAGTTCAGCAATATCTTTTAAAGTCGCCATTGGTTACCTCACTAAATCTTTAAGTAAATGAATAGTTATACTATAACAGATTTTAAATAAAAGTAAAGAACTTTTAGTTATTTTACTAAATTTTTATTTAAATATTTACTAAAAATATAAGTAAAAATAGTTGACAAATAGAGATTATTTACATAAAATAAAGCCATAAGAACAGAAACGGTGTAACAAAAAAATTTATGAAACTGAGGTGGTTGAAGTGAAAAATACCAAAACATTTATCCGCGAACTAAAAGAGCATGCACATGTTGATCTTCTGAAGGATATTTATCTTGATGATTCGTTGATCGGCTATCAGGAAGAGCGATATGTCAAAGCAATTGAAACGTATGAAGCACTGTTCGGCGAAGGAGATGTTGAGATCTACAGTGCTCCGGGACGAAGTGAAGTCGGGGGGAATCATACAGATCACCAGTATGGATGTGTACTGGCAACTTCTATCAACTTGGATGCTCTGGCAATTGTCGGCATGAATGAAGGAAGTATTCGTCTGGTATCCGAAGGATATGATAATATACTTGAGGTTGATCTGAATGATCTGGAAAAGAAACCGAAAGAAGAAGGTACGACACTGGCTTTGATCAGAGGTATGGCTGCCAAATTAAGAGAAGAGGGATATGCGATTGGCGGATTTAATGCCTATGTGACAAGCGATGTACTGGTTGGTGCGGGATTATCTTCTTCTGCAGCGTTTGAAACGATCATCGGAACCATTCTTTCCGGTCTGTATAACGATATGAAAGTAAGTTCAGTGTTTATTGCTCAGGCAGGTCAGTATGCAGAAAATGTATACTTTGGAAAACCTTGCGGCCTGATGGATCAGATGGCCTGCTCGGTAGGAGGATTGATCAATATTGATTTTGAAGATCCGGCAAATCCGGTTATGAAAAAAGTAGAAGTCGAATTTGAAGATTATCATCACAGTTTATGTATCGTAGATACAAAAGGATCTCATGCGGATCTGACAGATGAATACGCAGCAGTGCCTGCAGAGATGAAAGAAGTTGCAGAAAAATTAGGAAAACCGGTTCTCAGACAGGTTGATCCGAAAGAATTTTATCAAAAACTTCCTAAATTAAGAGAAGCATTAGGAGACAGACCAATCTTGCGTGCGATCCACTTTTTCAATGAAAATGCGAGAGTTGGAAAACAAGTTGCAGCATTAAACGAAGGCCGTTTCCAGGATTTCCTTCAGTTAGTAAAAGAATCCGGAAATTCTTCTTACAAATATCTGCAAAATGTATATACAAATAAAGACGTGCAGAATCAGGCAGTATCGATTGGACTTGCCGTAGCAGAAACCGTTTTGGACGGACATGGTGTCAGCCGGGTTCACGGGGGTGGATTCGCAGGAACTATCCAGATTTTTGTAGATAATGAATATGTTCCTCAGATTAAATCTGCCATGGACGGAGTGTTTGGAGAAGGATCCTGTCACGTATTGAAAGTCCGTAAATATGGCGGCATGAAAGTATTAGCATAAAAGTAATTGGCTTGAAGAAATATAAAGAGGGATAGGATATGAGAATCAATGAAAGAATTGCACAATTAGTGCAATATGGTATGACAACAGGATTAGTTGCAAAGGAAGATAAGATTTATACGACAAATCAGATTCTGGAGGTTATGCAGCTGGACAGCTATGATGAACCGAAAGAGATAAAAGAGGCTCCATTAGAAGAAATCCTGGAAGATCTGCTGAAAGATGCATATGAAAGAGGGCTTATGGAGAATGACGGCATCGTTCAGAAAGATCTGTTTGATACGAAGATCATGAACTGCCTGATGCCTCGGCCAAGCGAAGTGGCAAAAACATTTTGGGGTCTTTATGCAAAGTCTCCGGTTGAGGCAACCGATTATTACTATAAATTAAGCCAGGACAGCAATTATATCCGTCGCGACAGAATCAAAAAAGACATGAGATGGTCCGTAGAAAGTCAATATGGAACAATTGATATCAGTATCAATCTGTCGAAACCGGAAAAAGATCCGAAGGCGATCGCGGCAGCAAAACTGCAGAAACAAAGCAGCTATCCGAAATGTCAGCTGTGCAAGGAAAATGAAGGATATGCCGGAAGAGTCAATCACCCGGCAAGGCAAAATCATAGAATTATCCCGATTACGATCAATGGAAATCCATGGGGCTTCCAGTATTCTCCTTATGTGTACTATAATGAACACTGCATCGTATTTTCCGGAGAGCATACTCCGATGAAGATCGACCGGGCAGCATTTCAGAAATTATTTAGTTTTGTAGAACAATTTCCACATTATTTCCTCGGATCCAATGCGGATCTGCCGATCGTAGGAGGATCGATCCTGACACATGATCATTTTCAGGGAGGAAATTATACATTTGCAATGGCCAAAGCTGAGATGGAAAAGACATTCGTCGTTCCGGGATATGAAGATGTAGAAGCCGGAATTGTAAAATGGCCATTATCCGTGATCCGCATTCGAAGCAGACATGCGGACAGATTGATCGACCTTGCCGATCATATTTTAAATAAATGGCGTGGGTATACAGATGCAGAAGCGTTTGTATTTGCAAATACAGATGACGAGCCTCATAATACGATCACACCGATCGTTAGAAAGAAAGGTGAGATTTTTGAACTTGATCTTACCTTAAGAAATAACATTACAACGGAACAATACCCACTCGGCGTATATCACCCACATGCGCAGTATCATCATATCAAAAAAGAAAATATTGGTCTGATTGAGGTTATGGGGCTCGCTGTTCTGCCTGCCAGATTAAAGCATGAAATGGAACTTCTGGCGGATTGTCTGGTGAATGGCAAAGAAATATTAGACTTTGAAGAGTTGGTCAAACACGCGGAATGGGTAGAAGGTTTTCTTCCGAAATATGATGAGATTACAGAAGAGAATGTCTGGAATATAATTAAGGAAGAGATCGGACAGGTTTTCGTAAAGGTGTTAGAAGATGCCGGTGTATATAAATGCACAGAAGAAGGCAGAAAGTTCTTTGACCGCTTTATTGCAGTCTTATAATTCCATCATTTTATCAAGAGAGGATTTGTGAGACAAATTCTCTCATGAAATAGCTCTCCTACTTTTTGTAAAATTTTATTTATAGAGAGTAAAATGCCGTCTGAAACCCCTCAGGCGGTGTTTTGCTGTGTAGAGATTTTAAATAGTAAATAATTATGGGCATATGTCCATAAAGTTATTGATATATGCCCGAAACAGGGGTATAATTACAGTATTAGAAATTTACAGGAGGGGGAGTCTTATGCCGAGACCAGTAAAATGTAGAAAAGTGTGCCATTTTCCGCAGATATTAGAATTTATACCGTTGCAGAAGGATGAAGAGTCGGAGGAAGCGATTATTTTGTCGGTAGATGAATATGAAGTAATCCGACTGATTGATAAGGAGGGGCTGTCGCAGGGACAGTGTAGTGAATTTATGCAGATTGCACGGACGACGGTTCAGAGGATTTATGAATCTGCAAGAAAAAAACTGGCAGATATGCTGGTGGAAGGGCAACCGCTTCGTATTGAAGGCGGGGAGTTCTGGTTGTGCGATGGGCGAAGCTCCGAATGTGGATATGATGGTTGTTTTAAACAATTGTATCATCAACAATATAAAAAACCAAAAGGAGGGCATATTATGAGAGTGGCAGCAGCTTATGAGGATGGTCGGATTTTTCAGCATTTTGGCCGTACGGAACAATTTAAAGTATATGATATTGATAATGGAACGATTCTTTTTTCGGAAGTGGTCGGAACAGATGGAAAGGGACATGGGGCACTGGCCGGAGTGCTTGGCGCTTTGAATGTGGACGCATTAATCTGTGGCGGTATCGGCGAAGGAGCTCGGGCGGCATTATCGGCGGCCGGTATTCAGTTATATGGTGGAGTAACCGGCGATGCTGATCAGGCGGTCAGAGATCTGGCGGATGGAAAACTCCGATTTAATCCGGATATCCAATGCGATCATCATGGCCGTCATCACGGAGAAGGACATGCCTGTGGCGATCACGGATGCGGAAATTATTAAAAGATGCAAACTACATGTGAATAAATCATAGAAGAGAAAGGCTGTTTTGTGTGATATGATATGCAAAGCAGCCTTTCTTTTTAGATTCTGAATGGTTTTAAGAGCAATTCTTGGATCGAAGACAGGACTTTTAGCAAAAAAACGGACGTTTCCACGCTCCTGGAATTATGATAGAATGGGATAGGAAAATCAATAAATCAGAAGTTGAAAGAGTATAAAGGGAAGTTGGATCATTATGAATCAAAGATATACAAGAACAAGGCTGATTCTGACATTTGCACGAGGTGCCAGAGGGTATTTTTTCATCGTTTTGCTCGCCTCACTGGCATCCACTTGTCTCAATGCGCTCATACCGAGGATTTTTAGTTTTACGATCGATTTCGTTTTGGGAGTGGATGGAATTGGATTTTTTAAGGAGCATCTGTGGGTGCTTGCTTTTGGAGTCATTGCGATTGCGCTGCTGAATGGGTTTTCGGTCTTTTTTTATCGCACGTATACAGCGAAAGCGGGAGAGACGTTTGCTAAGAATATGAGAGATCTGTTGTTTTCGCATGTGCAGCGGCTTCCGATGAAGTGGCACAGCAAAAACCAGACCGGGGATATTATCCAGCGGTGTACCGCGGATGTAGAAGTGATCCGGAATTTTGTTGTAACTCAGGTACTCGAAGTGTTCCGGACGGTATTTCTCGTAGTGATTTCGTTGACGATGATGTTTTCCATGAATTTCAGATTGACTTTGACAGCGCTTGTCTTCATACCGGTGATCGTCGCTTATTCTGGCGTCTTTTTTCATTTGATATCCAGAAATTTTACCGCTGCAGACGAGGCGGAAGGGGAGTTATCAACTGTTGTACAGGAAAATGCGACTGGAGTGAGGGTGATCCGGGCGTTTGGACGGGAAAAGTTTGAGATTGATCAGTTTGATCAGAAAAATCATATTTATGCTAATCTGTGGATCCGGCTCGGAACGCTGTCCGGGCTGTACTGGGGGATCGGAGATCTGATCACTGGATTTCAGATCATCTGCATCATCGTTCTTGGTGCGGTGCAGGCAGTCTCCGGAGAGATAACAGCGGGTGAATTTGTCGCTTTTGCTTCCTATAATACGACGCTTGCATGGCCGGTCCGCGGTCTCGGACGCATTTTGTCAGAAATGAGTAAAGCCGGCGTTTCTTTTGACCGTGTCAATTATATTCTGGCATCGGCTGAAGAAGAGATGAGTGAAGAAGGCCAGGTGCCGGATTCGCTTGATATTGCATTTCATGGAGTGACATTTGCTTATGAAAATGGGCAGAATGTATTGGAAGATATTTGCTTTCATATAGAAGAGGGAACGACCTGCGGGATTCTTGGCGGAACCGGCAGTGGAAAATCGTCGCTCATCCATCTGTTGGATCGTTTGTATGAGCTTGAAGAGGGACAAGGAGAAATTACAATTGGTGGAATCCGTATACAGGATATTCCGAAAAAATGGCTGCGGGAGCATATCGGTATGGTGCTGCAGGAACCGTTTTTGTTTTCCAGGACGATTCGGGAAAATATTGCGGCTGCTCATCCATCCGCTTCAATGGAAGAAATTCGGGAAGCAGCGAAAATTGCTTGTGTGGATGATGCAATCATGTCTTTTCCGGACGGATATCATACGATCGTCGGAGAACGTGGTGTAACTTTATCCGGCGGCCAGCGTCAGAGAATTGCGATCGCACGGATGCTTTTGACAAAATCGCCGATTATGATTTTTGACGATTCGTTATCTGCAGTTGATACGGAGACCGATGCGAAAATCCGCCATGCATTAAAAGAAAGAATGGAACATGCAACGGTGATCCTGATCTCCCATCGGATCACGACTTTGATGGAAGCGGATAAGATCATTGTGCTCAATCATGGGCGGATTGAGGAAATCGCAAGTCACGGGGAACTGATCCAACACGATGGTATTTATCGGAAGATCTATGATATTCAGATGAATCAGGATGACCGCAGATTGCTGGAAGGAGGGGATGAGGATGGACAATAAATCATTCAGTTTTTCAATATGGAAGAAAATGATCCCGTTTTTCCGGCCTTATTACAAATATTTCTTTACAACGATCAGTCTGAATGTGCTGCTAGTGGCTGTGGATGTCCTCGTGCCGTTATTTCAAAGTTATGCGATCGATCATTTCATTATCGCGGATACCTTAGAAGGAATTCACCCGTTTGCCTGTCTGTATGCAGCAGTGATCATGATGCAGGGGGTCAGTGTATTTTTCAGCGTCCGAGCTGCGATCCACATCGAAATGCACGTCGGAAAAGATTTGAAACGGGCACAGTTCGTACATTTGCAGAAACTTTCATTTTCTTATTATAATACAACGCCGGTCGGCTATATCCATGCCAGGGTAATGAGCGACACATCCAAGATCGCCTCCGTACTCGCGTGGGGACTTGTGGATATGTTCTGGGCGCTTGTGTATGTGATCGGGGTATTTGTGATCATGTTTCTGCTCAACTGGAAGCTGGCGGCGATCATTATGCTCATCGTTCCGCTGATCGCAGTGTTGACGGCTGTCTTCCAGACGAAAATGCTGTTTTGGAACCGGAAAGTACGCGAAATCAATTCACAGATCACGGGCGCGTATAACGAAGGGATCACAGGGGTTGAGACAAGTAAGACTCTCAGCATGGAGACGTTGAATGACATATCCTTTCAGGCAATTACCGAAAGAATGAAAAACAGTTCGATGACACTTGCAAAGCTGACGGCTGTCTATATGCCGATGATCTTGTTTTGCAGTTCTGCGGTGACGGCATTTGTGCTGGCACGCGGTGGATATCTCGTACAAAATCAGATTATTGCGTTAGGAACGCTGTCAGTCTTTTTATCATATGCGGTTGGAATTTTTGAGCCGATCCAGCAGCTTGCAAGACTTTTGTCAGACCTGATCTCCTGTCAGGCGAATATCGAACGGGTTGTGCATTTGCTCGAACAGGAGCCGAATGTGACAGACCGTCCGGATGTTATTGAAAAATACGGTGATTCCGTTCATTTAAAAAGGGAAAACTGGGAACGCATCCGGGGAGAGATTGAATTTGAAGATGTCACTTTTTGCTATCCTGATGGAAAAGAAAATGTGCTGGAGCATTTTAATCTGAAAGTACCTGCCGGGACTATGGTGGCGATCGTCGGAGAGACCGGTGCCGGAAAGTCAACAATCGTCAATCTGGTTGGGCGCTTTTTTGAACCGACAGAAGGACGGATTCTGATTGATGGCGTGGATTACCGGGAACGTTCACAGTTGTGGCTGCACAGCCAGATCGGCTATGTGCTTCAGAATCCGCATTTGTTTTCCGGTACGATCCGGGAAAATATCCGATATGGAAGATTATCCGCTTCAGATGAAGAAGTAGAAGAAGCAGCAAAAAGCGTATCGGCGGATGAGGTGATCCGAAAATTGGAATTCGGCTATGATACGAATGCGGGAGAAGGAGGGAACCGCCTGTCAACAGGAGAAAAGCAGCTGATCTCTTTTGCAAGAGCGATTTTGGCGGAGCCGGCAATCTTCGTGTTGGATGAGGCCACATCGTCGATAGATACGTGGACAGAACAGCTTATTCAAAAGGCGACGGAGCGCTTGTTGAAAGGACATACCGCATTTATGATCGCGCATCGGCTGTCCACGATACGGAATGCGGACATTATTCTCGTAATGAAAGATGGAAAGATTATTGAACAGGGGAATCACCGGGAATTGATCGGGCAAAAGGGATATTATTATGAGTTATATTCAAAACAGTTCAAAGAAGAACAGATGATGGAAGTGTTGGGATAGGGATAAGATATGATGAAAGAGCAAATTAGAGAACAATTAAAACAGATGGCGGATGAGGATTATAAAAAATTTAGTAAAAAAATCGTTCCGGGGGTCGACAATATGTTCGGCATCCGGCTTCCAAAGCTGAGAGAAACGGCAAAAAAAATAGCGAAAGAAGATGCTGACGGGTATTTGCAGCAATTGGAAGAAGTGCTGTCATCCGGCGGGGAAGTCTATTATGAGGAGATCATGTTGTATGGCCTGGTGATCGGATATGCCAGATGGGATGATGAAAAGAGAACCGTGTGGCTGGAACGCTTTATGAAATACATTGACAACTGGGCAGTTTGTGACAGTTGTTGTATGACTTATAAATGGATGAAAAAGGATCCGGAATATTGGTGGGCGTACCTGATCCGACAGATCAAAAAGAACCAGGAATATACGATCCGCTTCGCGTTTGTCTGCATGCTGGCTCATTTTGTTGATGAGGATCATGTGGAAGAGATCTTAAGCTGGTGCGAACGGATCCGCCATGAAGGATATTATGTAAAAATGGCAGCTGCATGGGCGGTCTCGGTCTGTTATGTTAAATATCCGGAGATCACAGATCCTTTTCTGCAACAGAACCGCCTGGATGATGACACCCAGAATAAAGCGATCCGGAAGATATGTGATTCCTACCGTGTGACGAAGGAGCAGAAGCAGCAAGTAAAAACTTACAAAAAAAGTTAAAAAATTCAGTAAAAATTTCTTGACATTGTTTGACAATTGGGTTAGAATATTATTCTGTATCATAATGGCTTATTACGCCTATAGATATATGTAGTACGATAACAATATTTCATTTGCAAGGGGTGAAAAACGTCGATGGAAAAGAATAGAATTCGTCCAATTAAATCAGGGACCAAAACAAGAGTTAGTTACGCAAGACAGAATGACGTCTTAGAAGTACCTAATCTTATTGAAATTCAGAAAGATTCTTACCAGTGGTTTTTAGACGAAGGGTTAAAAGAGGTTTTTGAAGATATTTCTCCGATTGCGGATTATAATGGACAGTTGAGTCTTGAATTTGTTGACTTTATTTTGTGTAGAGATGATAAGAAATATTCGATCGAGGAATGTAAAGAAAGAGATGCAACATATGCAGCTCCTTTGAAGGTGAGAGTAAGATTATATAATAAGGATGAAGATGAATTTAAGCAGCATGATATTTTTATGGGTGATCTGCCTCTGATGACGGAGACGGGAACATTCATTATCAATGGTGCAGAACGAGTTATTGTCAGTCAGTTAGTACGTTCTCCAGGTATTTATTATGTAATTGGACATGATAAGATCGGTAAAGAATTATATTCAGCGACGGTGATTCCGAACCGTGGTGCATGGTTAGAATATGAAACAGATTCCAATGATGTTTACTATGTACGTGTGGACAGAACGAGAAAAGTTCCGATCACTGTCCTGATTCGTGCATTGGGAATCGGTACAAATGCAGAGATTAAAGAATTGTTTGGCGAAGAGCCGAAGATTTTGGCAAGTATTGAAAAAGACCCATCTGATAACTATCAGGATGGTCTGTTAGAATTATATAAGAAGATCAGACCAGGTGAACCATTATCCGTAGACAGTGCGGAAAGTCTGATCAACAGCATGTTCTTTGACCCGAGACGCTATGATCTGGCAAAAGTTGGACGTTATAAATTCAACAAAAAATTAGCTTTAAAGAATCGTATTGTAAATTGTGTATTAGCAGAAGATGTTGTAGATGAGAGCACAGGTGAAATTATCGCAGAAGCCGGCACAACCGTTACGGCAGAGATCGCATTACAGATTCAGAATGCAGCAATCCCATCTGTTACTGTTCAGACAGAAGAAAGAAATGTAAAGATCTTATCCAATATGACAGTAGATCTTGCAGAATATGTTGATTTTAACCCGGAAGAACTTGGAATCCATGAAAATGTTTACTACCCAAAACTTGCAGAATTATTAGAAGAATATACAGGAGAGGAATTAAAAACTGCGATCAAGAAGAATATCTCAGAATTAATTCCAAAGCATATTACAAAAGAAGATATTTTAGCTTCGATCAACTACAATATGCATTTAGAATACCGAATTGGTAATACAGATGATATTGACCATTTAGGTAACAGACGAATCAGAGCGGTTGGTGAGTTATTACAGAACCAGTATCGTATCGGATTATCCAGATTAGAGAGAGTTGTCCGTGAAAGGATGACAACACAGGATGTGGAAACGATTACTCCACAGTCACTTATCAATATCAAACCGGTAACTGCTGCAGTAAAAGAATTCTTCGGAAGTTCTCAGTTATCTCAGTTCATGGATCATAACAATCCATTGTCTGAATTAACACATAAGAGACGTTTATCTGCATTGGGACCTGGTGGTTTATCCAGAGATCGTGCCGGATTTGAAGTTCGAGACGTACATTATTCCCATTATGGAAGAATGTGTCCGATCGAAACACCGGAAGGTCCGAACATCGGTCTGATCAACTCACTGGCTACTTATGCGAGAATCAACGAATATGGATTTATCGAAGCTCCATATCGTAAACTGGATAAATCGGATCCAAAGAATCCGGTCGTAACAAATGACGTTGTTTATTTGACTGCTGATGAAGAAGATAATTTCATCGTTGCACAGGCGAACGAACCGTTAGACGAAGATGGACATTTTGTAAACGCAAACGTTTCCGGTCGTTATCGCGAAGAAACAACGGAGTTCCCGAAAGCAAGAATTGACTTGATGGACGTATCTCCGAAGATGGTATTCTCTGTTGCGACATCCATGATCCCGTTCCTGGAAAACGACGATGCGAACCGTGCGCTGATGGGATCCAACATGCAGCGTCAGGCAGTACCTCTGCTCCGTACAGAAGCTCCGGTAGTCGGAACAGGTATGGAAGCAAAAGCGGCATACGATTCCGGTGTCTGCATTGTGGCAAAACGTGCCGGTGTGGTAGAACGTTCAACAAGTAAAGAAATCATCGTCCGCGCAGAAGACGGAACGACAGATGTATATCATGTGATCAAATTTGCAAGAAGTAACCAGGGCAACTGTATGAACCAGCGTCCGATCGTAAACATCGGTGATAAAGTAGAAGCCGGTCAGATCCTCGCAGACGGTGCATCTACAGCAAATGGTGAAATGGCATTAGGTAAGAACCCGCTGATCGGTTTTATGACCTGGGAAGGTTACAACTACGAGGATGCGGTACTATTAAGTGAACGTCTTGTACAGGACGATGTCTATACATCTGTTCACATTGAAGAATATGAAGCAGAAGCAAGAGATACGAAACTCGGCCAGGAAGAGATCACAAGAGATCTGGCAGGTCTGAGTGAGGATGTCTTAAAAGATTTAGATGAAAACGGTATTATCCGAATCGGTGCAGAAGTTCGTGCCGGGGATATCCTGGTTGGTAAAGTAACACCGAAAGGAGAGACAGAACTGACTGCAGAAGAGAGACTTCTTCGTGCGATTTTCGGTGAAAAAGCAAGAGAAGTACGTGATACCTCTCTTCGTGTTCCACATGGCGCATACGGCGTTGTTATGGACACAAAAGTATTTACAAGAGAAAACGGAGATGAATTACCTCCGGGAGTTAATAAATCGGTTCGTGTTTATATTGCTCAGAAGAGAAAGATCTCCGTTGGAGATAAGATGGCCGGCCGTCACGGTAACAAGGGTGTTATTTCCCGTATCTTACCGGTAGAAGACATGCCGTTCCTTCCAAATGGACGTCCTTTGGATATCGTGTTGAACCCATTAGGCGTACCTTCTCGTATGAATATCGGACAGGTATTGGAAATCCATTTATCACTCGCTGCAAAAGTATTAGGCTTTAATGTAGCAACACCTGTATTTAACGGTGCAAACGAACATGATATTATGGATACATTAGAAATGGCAAATGATTACGCCAATAAGAGCTGGGAAGAATTCCAGGAGATCTGGGGTGATCAGGTCAACGATGATATTATGGACTATCTGTATGAAAACAGAGATCACAGAGAAGAGTGGAAAGGGGTTCCGATCGACAGAACAGGAAAAGTTCAGCTTCGCGACGGAAGAACCGGCGAAGAATTTGATAATCCGGTAACGATCGGTTTCATGCACTATCTGAAACTCCACCACCTTGTAGATGATAAGATCCATGCTCGTTCTACAGGTCCTTACTCACTCGTAACGCAGCAGCCGTTAGGCGGTAAAGCCCAGTTCGGTGGACAGCGATTTGGAGAAATGGAAGTTTGGGCATTAGAAGCATATGGCGCTTCTTATACCTTACAGGAAATCTTAACGGTAAAATCTGATGATGTTGTCGGACGTGTTAAGACATATGAAGCCATCATTAAGGGAGATAATATCCCTGAACCAGGTATTCCTGAATCCTTCAAAGTATTATTAAAGGAATTCCAGTCATTGGCATTAGATGTCAGAGTCTTAAAAGATGATGCAACAGAAGTTCAGATTCCGGAAGGAATTGACTATACATCTGAGTCTGACGGCAGCTTAAAACCAATGATCGAAGGTGATCCTGCATTTAATAAATACGAAGATGAAGAATCGCTTGGTAATTTAGGATTTAAAGAAGGAAACTTGGAGGAAGGCGAAGATACAACCGTATTATAAGCCGGATCTGTAACTCGTCGTTAGATATATTAGGAAGGAGCAGCCTGAATGTCTGAAATTAGCAATCAACAAATAGATCAACCAATGAACTTTGATGCGATTAAGATCGGGTTAGCTTCTCCTGAAAAGATCCGTGAGTGGTCAAGAGGAGAAGTAAAAAAACCTGAAACTATTAACTATAGAACATTAAAACCTGAAAAAGACGGTTTGTTTTGTGAAAGAATCTTCGGGCCGAGCAAAGACTGGGAATGTCATTGTGGTAAGTACAAAAAGGTACGCTATAAAGGCGTTGTCTGTGATCGATGCGGTGTCGAAGTAACAAAGGCAAACGTACGTCGTGAACGTATGGGTCATATTGAACTTGCAGCGCCGGTTTCCCATATCTGGTATTTTAAGGGAATTCCAAGTCGCATGGGTCTGATCCTTGACATTTCTCCAAGAGTATTGGAAAGAGTCCTGTACTTTGCTTCTTATATCGTATTGGATGCAGGAGATACAGAGCTTGCATATAAACAGGTTTTAACAGAGAGAGAATACCGGGATGCTTATGATAAGTATGGCGATGCTTTTGAAGTAGGCATGGGTGCGGAAGCAGTAAAACGTCTTCTGCAGGAGATCGATCTCGACGCAGAAGCGAAAGAATTAAGAAACGGACTGAAAAATGCGACCGGACAAAAGCGTGCCAGAATCATTAAACGTTTAGAAGTCGTAGAAGCATTCCGCAATTCCGATAATAAACCGGAATGGATGATCCTGGATGTTGTTCCGGTTATCCCGCCGGATATCCGTCCGATGGTACAGTTAGATGGCGGACGTTTTGCAACATCCGATTTAAATGATCTGTACAGAAGGATCATCAACAGAAATAACCGTCTGCAGCGTCTGTTAGACCTTGGAGCGCCGGATATCATTGTCCGCAATGAAAAAAGAATGCTCCAGGAAGCAGTTGACGCATTAATTGATAATGGAAGACGCGGTCGTCCGGTAACCGGACCAGGTAACCGTGCATTAAAATCCCTTTCCGATATGCTGAAAGGAAAACAGGGACGTTTCCGTCAGAACCTGCTCGGTAAACGTGTAGACTACTCCGGACGTTCCGTAATCGTAGTCGGACCTGATCTGAAAATTTACCAGTGCGGTCTTCCAAAAGAAATGGCGATTGAATTATTTAAGCCATTCGTAATGAAAGAACTGGTAGCAAGAAAAACAGCGCACAACATTAAGTCGGCGAAAAAGATGGTTGAAAAACTCCAGCCGGAAGTATGGGATGTTCTGGAAGAAGTCATCAAAGAACATCCGGTTATGTTAAACCGTGCTCCGACACTTCACAGACTGGGTATTCAGGCATTTGAGCCAATCTTAGTAGAAGGAAAAGCGATCCGTCTGCATCCGCTTGTATGTACTGCGTACAATGCCGATTTTGATGGTGACCAGATGGCTGTGCATCTTCCATTATCGGTAGAAGCACAGGCAGAATGCCGATTCCTTTTATTATCTCCGAACAACTTGTTAAAACCATCGGATGGTGGTGTAGTAGCGGTTCCTTCCCAGGATATGGTACTTGGAACTTACTATCTGACATTAGAAAAACCAGGTGATAAGGGAGAAGGCAAATTCTTCAAATCAACAAATGAAGCATATCTTGCTTATGAAAATAAAGTGATCACTCTTCACGCCCGCATTAAGGTAAGAAGAAGAGGATTTGACCTGGAAGGCAATCCGATCGCCCGTACGATCGAATGTACGATGGGTCGTCTGCTTTTTAACGAAGTTATTTTACAGGATCTCGGATTTGTAGATCGTACAAAAGATGAAAACCTGTTAAAATTAGAAGTCGATTTCCAGGTTGGAAAGAAACAGTTAAAACAGATTCTTGACAGATGTATCAATACACATGGTGCTACGAAAACAGCAGAAATGCTGGATGATATCAAAGCGCTCGGATACAAGTTCTCAACCCGCGGTGCTCTGACCGTATCGATTTCCGATATGACAGTGCCTGCAGAAAAGAAACAGATTCTTGCCGATGCCGAAAAACAGGTAGAACTGATCACGAAGAAATATCGCCGTGGTATGTTAACAGAAGAAGAACGCTATAAAGCGGTTGTTAAGACCTGGTTTGAAGCAGATGATGACTTAACAGAGAAACTGATCAACGGTCTGGATAAATATAACAATATCTTCATGATGGCGGACTCCGGTGCCCGTGGTTCTAACCAGCAGATCAAGCAGTTAGCAGGTATGCGTGGACTGATGGCGGATACATCGGGACGTACGATTGAACTGCCGATCAAGTCCAACTTCCGTGAAGGTCTTGACGTATTGGAGTACTTCATTTCTGCTCATGGAGCTCGTAAAGGTCTGTCCGATACTGCTCTTCGTACAGCGGACTCCGGTTACCTGACCAGACGTCTGGTTGATGTTTCTCAGGATCTGATCATCCGCGAAACAGACTGTGCAGCTGATGGAGCTGAAATTCCGGGAATGGTGGTAGAAGCCATCATGGATGGACAGGAAGTTATCGAAAGTCTGGAAGAACGTATTACAGGACGTACGGCAGCTGAAGATCTGGTAGATCCGGTAACAGGAGAAATGATTGTAAAAGCAAACCACATGATCACACCAAAACGTGCGGCAAAAGTAATTGCAGCCGGTTATACAAAGGTGAAGATCAGAACAATGTTAACTTGCCAGTCCGCAATCGGTGCTTGTGCAAAATGTTATGGTGCAAACCTTGCAACCGGCCAGGCTGTACAGGTAGGAGAAGCCATCGGTATTATCGCCGCTCAGTCGATCGGTGAACCTGGTACACAGTTGACCATGCGTACGTTCCACGCCGGCGGTGTAGCGGGTGACGATATCACACAGGGTCTTCCTCGTGTCGAAGAATTATTTGAAGCAAGAAAACCGAAAGGTCTTGCGATCATCACAGAATTCGGCGGCGTTGTTGAGATCAGAGATACAAAGAAAAAACGTGAAGTTGTTGTATCGAATAAAGAAACTGGTGAAACAAAGGCTTATCTGATCCCTTACGGTTCCCGTATCAAGGTACAGGATGGACAGGTATTGGAAGCCGGCGATGAACTGACAGAAGGTTCTGTAAACCCACATGATATCTTAAAGATTAAAGGTATCCGTGCCGTTCAGGATTATATGATCCGTGAAGTTCAGCGTGTATACCGTCTTCAGGGTGTAGATATCAACGATAAGCACGTAGAAGTTATCGTTCGCCAGATGTTAAAGAAGATCCGCATCGAAGACAACGGAGATACCGATTATTTACCGGGTACCTTAGTTAACATTCTGGAATTCAACAAGAAGAATGCAGAACTGGAAGCAGAAGGCAAGCAGCCTGCAACAGGAGAACGCGTAATGTTAGGTATCACGAAAGCTTCTCTTGCAACGGATTCCTTCTTATCAGCAGCATCCTTCCAGGAAACAACAAAAGTCCTGACTGATGCAGCGATCAAAGGTAAAGTCGATCCGTTAGTAGGTATTAAAGAAAACGTACTTCTTGGTAAGCTGATTCCGGCAGGAACCGGTATGAAGATGTACCGCAACGTAAAATTATCAACGGATGTTGATGAAAGCTTCATGTTAGATGAGCTGGAGGATGAAGATGAAGTTGAATTCAGCGAAGAAAGCATGGAAGAAGTTGTGATCAGCGAAGAAGAATAAAAATCGAATTGAAAAATAACAAGCCCGTACTGCACGGATATCGAAATGTCCGTCGCAATACGGGCTTTTCTTTTTGAAATGCAGGAATTTATCAGTAAATACATAAATGAAACTTCATCTGTTCAGTGGCTAATACATAGAAGAAATGGTATAATAGTGTAGAAACATGATGGCTCATCAGAAACAAATCAGGAGGAAAAGAACATGATTTCAACAACAACACCATCTATCGAAGGAAAAAGAATTGTGGAGTACAAAGGAATCGTATTTGGAGAAGTCGTTTCCGGTGTAAATTTTATTTCGGATATGGCAGCCGGACTTCGCAATATTTTTGGCGGCCGGTCCAAAGGTTATGAAAATGAATTGATCGAAGCAAGAGAAAATGCTATTCGAGAAATGGAGCAGCGTGCCGAAGCACTTGGCGCCAATGCAGTGATCGGCGTGGATATTGATTACGAAGTGTTGGGAGCAGATAATGGAATGATGATGGTTACAGCAAGTGGTACAGCAGTCGTTGTGGATTAGAAATCCATTCATTTTGTTTACAGAATAAAGAATTCCATGGAGATATCGCAAAAAGCCTTGACAAATACCCCCAAAAGCAGTAAAATTTAAAAATGCGTGTAGTAACGCAATTTACGCTTGAAAAATAAGCAGACAACAGTAGAAAATATGCATGGAGGTGAAACGAATGCCAACTTTTAACCAATTAGTTAGAAAAGGAAGAAAGACAACTGCAAAAAAATCAACTGCACCAGCTCTTCAAAAAGGATTCAACTCTTTAAAGAAGAAAGCTACAGATGCTTCTGCTCCACAGAAAAGAGGCGTATGTACAGCAGTTAAGACAGCAACTCCTAAAAAACCGAACTCTGCTCTTCGTAAAATTGCCAGAGTGCGTTTATCTAACGGAATCGAAGTAACAAGCTATATTCCTGGTGAAGGACACAACTTACAGGAACACAGCGTTGTTTTGATTCGTGGTGGTCGTGTAAAGGACTTACCAGGTACAAGATACCACATCGTTAGAGGTACACTTGATACTGCAGGTGTTGCTAACAGACGTCAGGCCCGTTCTAAATACGGTGCTAAGAGACCTAAAAAATAGGACTAATAAATAGCCCTGATAATTGGTACAAAGCAGCATAAAGATTTATGCTACCTTGTATAGTTGTGCCGGAATAGCAATATTTTCCTGTTGTTGCAGGTATGATAGAGATCGCAGTCCGAGCACGAACAAGCATATCACAGACGTGATTATGAATGAGTACCGATGAATTAAGAAATTTTATTAAGGAGGGAAGAACCGTGCCACGTAAAGGACATATTGCAAAAAGAGATGTATTAGCAGATCCTATTTACAATAACAAAGTTGTTACAAAACTGATCAACAACATTATGTTAGATGGTAAAAAAGGTGTTGCTCAGAAAATCGTATACGGAGCATTTGCCCGTGTTGAAGAAAAAACTGGAAAACCAGCTTTAGAAGTATTTGAAGAAGCTATGAACAATATTATGCCGGTATTAGAAGTAAAGGCAAGACGTATTGGTGGAGCTACTTATCAGGTACCGATCCAGGTTAGACCAGATAGAAGACAGGCGTTAGCTCTTCGTTGGCTTACTTTATATTCTCGTAAAAGAGGAGAAAAGACAATGGAAGAAAGACTTGCTAACGAACTTTTAGATGCTATGAACAATACAGGAGCATCTGTAAAGAAAAAAGAAGATATGCACAAAATGGCAGAAGCAAACAAAGCTTTCGCACACTACAGATTCTAATTTTCTGTATCC
>DVKZ01000093.1 GCA_018715775.1 Candidatus Fimousia stercorigallinarum
ATGGCACAACGGAGGTTCAGGTTGTTTCATGGTATGACAACGAGAACTCTTACACAAGCCAGATGGTAAGAACAATCAAATACTTCGCTGAATTAGCTTAATTTAGGACATTTAATTAAATTGATCCAGTAGGGGTCCGGTCTTTTTGGACCGGGCCCTTTTTTCATAATAATAGGATTCTTTAGGAGGAATTAAAGATGCTTAACAAAAAATCTATTGATGATATTAATGTAAAAGGCAAAAAGGTATTAGTACGTTGTGACTTTAATGTACCTTTACAGGAAGGTAAGATCACAGATGAAAACCGTCTGGTAGCAGCTCTTCCTACATTAAAAAAATTAATTGCTGATGGCGGAAGATTAATTCTCTGCTCTCACTTAGGAAAACCAAAAGGAGAACCAAAACCAGAATTATCTTTAGCTCCTGTAGCAGTTCGTTTAAGCGAATTATTAGGACAGGAAGTTAAATTTGCAGCTGATCCGGAAGTTGTTGGACCAAATGCAAAAGCAGCTGTTGCTGAAATGAAAGACGGAGACGTTATCCTTCTTGAAAATACACGTTATAGAATTGAAGAAACAAAGAATGGCGATGCATTCAGCAAAGATTTAGCAAGTCTTGCAGATGTATTTGTGAATGATGCATTCGGTACTGCTCACAGAGCACACTGCTCTAACGTTGGTGTTACAAAATACATCGATACAGCAGTTGTTGGTTACTTAATGCAGAAAGAAATCGATTTCTTAGGAAATGCAGTAAATAATCCTGAAAGACCTATGGTTGCTATCTTAGGCGGAGCAAAAGTTTCTTCTAAGATTTCTGTTATCAATAATTTATTAGATAAAGTAGATACATTGATCATCGGCGGCGGTATGTCTTATACATTTGCAAAAGCTCAGGGCAACGAAGTGGGAAAATCTTTATTAGAAGAAGATTATCTTGATTACGCTCTGGAAATGATCAAAAAAGCAGAAGAAAAAGGAGTTAAATTCTTACTTCCTGTAGATACAGTAGTAACAAAAGAATTCTCCAAAGATGCTGAAAGCCGTGTAGTAGAAGGCAGCATGGAACCAGATGAAATGGGTATGGATATCGGACCTAAGACAAGAGAACTCTATGCAGATGCAGTGAAATCTGCAAAAACAGTTGTATGGAACGGACCTATGGGCGTATTTGAATTCCCTAAATTCGCTGAAGGAACAATCGCAGTTGCACAGGCTTTAGCTGACATTGATGCAACAACGATCATCGGCGGTGGAGATTCTGCAGCAGCTGTTAACCAGTTAGGATTTGGCGACAAGATGTCTCATATCTCTACAGGCGGCGGAGCTTCTCTTGAATTCTTAGAAGGAAAAGAATTACCAGGTGTAGCTGCAGCTAACGATAAATAAGAATCGAACATTTTAAAAACTATATAATAGAACAAGGAGAACAGAAAGATTATGCGTAAAACAATCGTTGCCGGAAACTGGAAGATGAACAAAACTCCTAGTGAAGCCGTAGAATTAATCAATACATTAAAACCATTAGTAGCTTGTGACGATGTAGATGTTGTATTTTGTGTACCTGCAATTGATATTTCTGTAGCCGTAGAAGCTACAAAAGGAACAAACATCGCAATCGGCGCAGAAAATATGTATTATGAAGAAAGCGGCGCTTACACTGGAGAAATCTCTCCTGCTATGTTAACAGATGCAGGCGTAAAATATGTTATCATTGGTCACTCTGAAAGAAGAGAATATTTTGCAGAAACCGATGAAACTGTAAATAAAAAAGTTTTAAAAGCAATCGAACATGGTATTACACCGATTATTTGCTGTGGTGAAACATTAACACAGAGAGAACAGGGTGTTACGATCGATTTTGTACGTCAGCAGATCAAGATCGCACTTCAGGGTGTAACAGCTGATCAGGCAAAAGAAGTAGTGATCGCTTACGAACCAATCTGGGCAATTGGAACAGGTGTTGTTGCTACGACAGAACAGGCTCAGGAAGTTTGTGCAGCTATCCGTGCATGCATCGCAGAAGTATATGATGATGCAACAGCAGAAGCTATCCGTATTCAGTACGGTGGATCTGTATCCGCAGCAAGCGCTCCGGAATTATTCGCTCAGCCGGACATCGATGGCGGCTTAGTAGGTGGAGCATCTTTAAAACCGGATTTTGGAAAGATTGTAAATTATAAGTAATAAAAAACAGGATGTTAATGCCCTCGATTTTTAAAGTCGGGGGCATTTTTCTAATATAGAAAAAAGACAGGATCATTTCTACTTTAGAAAATAATGTTTCGTTCTTTGTCGAATTTACATATTCTTTACATATTTTTGCGATAATTTTTATAGATAATTACTAATTTTAGGCGTATACTTAAGGGTAGGATAGTTTTAAGAAAGGACGTGGAAACATTTGGAAAGAAAATTGGATCTATACGTAGAAGAGATGAAACTCCATATGGAAGAGTCCGAATTTTTTCTGGAATCTGAGAAGATCATTCGGCCGATTATGTTGGAGATCGATCAGATCAATCAGAAATTGTCAGAAGAATGTGGACGTCCGGTCGTAGAATATATGAAATGGCGCATCAAAACTCCGGAAAGTATTGTAAAGAAGTTATATCGGAAACAGAGAAAGCCAACGTTTGAGAGCGCGGTGAAGAACATTAACGATATGATTGGAATCAGGATCATTTGTTCCTTTCAGGATGATGTTTATAAGATGACAAAAGAGATCCGAAAGATTCCTGAAATGAAGATCAAAAAGGTTAAAGACTATATTGCCCATCCTAAATCGAGCGGCTATCGGAGCATTCATATCATCATCGAGCTTCCGTATAATGAAGATCAAACCATCGGCCTGGAGATTCAGGTGAGGTCGGCGGCCATGAATTATTGGGCGACGCTTGATCATCAGCTTAGCTATAAACATAAGCTCGGCGATCCGAAAGAGACGGAAAAGATTCGAAAAGAACTGAAATCTTATGCGATGGACATTGCGGAGATCGACAAAAAATTTTTGAAACTGAGGAAGAAGATTGATAAATTATAAAAAGATCAAATTACCAAGAATGGTGATTTGATCTTTTTTAATGGAATTATTTCATTATGTGAAATAAGAAATCAATCAAAACTACCGGAATCCTTCAAAACTGAAAATGGCTTTTTTCTGTGTGCTTCCATCAGGGTCCATTTGAAGATTTCGATTTTCTTCAATCCGACGCTCATATTCCTTTGTCACCATCTTGTAAAGTTTATTTTCTGTGGTGTTGTAACGGCGTCCTATCTTTGGCTTAGAACCGCGGCGGAAAAGAATCTGATGTCCGATTTTCATTTGAAGGATATCCTGAATCGGTTTATCTGCTCTTAAACTGATATTTTTTGCGGTCGAAAGATCGTTTCCGCCCATAAAAACATAAGAATCGCAATTATTGATGATTGTTGTAGCAGCATCATCTCCATATAATGATGTTAATTGTGATTCGCTTTGGATCAGAAGCGTAACGGAAATTTTTTTCTCTCTAAAAATAGAAATATACTCCTGCATCATAGGTACCGGGCATCCCGTAGCAAAATCATCCGCAAGCAAATGAACTGGTATCGGAAGCATTCCATCAATCTGTTCCTCCCCAAATTCGAACAGCTGCTTAAAAGCATGTGCATAAAACATATTGATAAAGCAGTTTAAACTTGGATTAACCGGGCTGGAAGTGACAAACAAAGCAGTCTTTTTTGTTGCCAGCTCTTCAAAGTTTACTTTCTTTTTCATACGGAACATCTTTCGAAGTTCTGGGGTAAATATGGAATTGAGAGCAGTATTCAATGTGCCAAACACGCAGCTGGCTGTTCGAATCGGCAGCCGGATAAAATTCTTCCAATTTGTCACAGCAAAATTTGATTTATCCTTTTTTTCAAGTAAAAAGAACTTATTATCATAGTTTGTCAAAATTTGTCCGCCGTCATCCTCAAATTCCAATCCATCCAGCATATCAAGGACATCAGCAAATGTCGGATCTTCTTTTGTTATAAGGACATAAGCAATGAGTGCGGCAAGCATGGAAGCAGCCGCTTCATCCCAATATGGATCCGCATTCGATTTTTCCTTTCTCGGATTAACCATGACCATATTTTTAGCCTCGAATGTAATGTCCGGAAAACTTTTGATATAATCCAGAGGATCATATGCAATGTTGCCACGTTCGGGATGGACAAAATCCAAATCCCAGATTTCATATCCCCGATCATAAAGCAGTTGACTGTATTTATATACAATCTTGCGTTTTGTTACGGTTGCAATAATACTTCGATGATATGTTTCCAGAAAAAACGGTTCTGAAATCGATAACGTTTTTCCGGAACCGGAACCGCCAACCACAAGGACGTTATTGTTAATACCTGTCATATCCGTATCGGTACTAAATACACATTCAGGTCCATCACCCAGGATCACTCTATCTGCTTTCATTATATCAATTCCTCCATTTCAGAAAAACAAATGATTTTGTCTGCCAGATGAAAATCAACCGCTTCATCCGGCGAATAATAGTGATCAAATCCGGTTGCCTCATCAATTTCTTTTTCGGTCTTCCCGGTATGTATTGCGATAAGCTTGTTCAACTTTCTTTTGGTTTCTAAAAGACTGTCAGAGATACTTCTGATACTAGATGCATTTCCACTGACTCTTCCTCCCAGCAAAGGCTGATGCAGCATGAGTTCACTGTTTGGCAGCATGAAACGTTCTTTTGCACAGGTAAACAGTACTGCCCCCATACTATATGCTTTCCCCATGCAGATTGTCCTCACAGGCGCCTTGGAGCCGACGATCGCATCGTACATAAGAAGGCCGCTGTTAATTTCACCTCCTGGAGAATTGATGAATACAGTAATTGTTTCTTCTGATTCAATGTTCAGATATAACAGCTGTTTTACAAACTCCATCGCTGTGTTTGCCGTGATTTCTCCTTCAATAAAAATTCTTCGTTCGCTGAGAAGTTTCGTTTCTACAGGAACCTGTGTAATTCCACTGCTGGATCTGATCAAAATATTCATGATATGCAGCTCCTTTCTCCAAACTTAGTTCATTGACAAATTGTTTTTGTCTTTTCATTATAGTGATCGTTGATTTTTTATTTTTTTCCATTCCGTTTCAAATGGAAAAAAATAAATTTTGAAATATAGATAAAATGGTAAATGATAAAAAATACATATTTTCTAATGATACCTGCACATTGACAACTTCATAGCCCACTCGTAAGAGATATGTTTTTTGTTTATAGCTTTAAAATTGATTTCAGAGCTATGAGCAGGAATAACGAGCTGACTTTAACAGGAGCAGATCAGGAACGGCAGCGATGGTGGGCGTTGGAACTTTTTAAACTGTTTTTACAGGAGGTCTAACCATATGGAACATAACGTAGATATCATTGTCAAAGAAGATAAAATGAAATGGAATCTGGATGAGAAGGGAGTTTTAACGATCAAAGGTCAGAACAAAATTCCACATTATGACTGTGGATCACATCCATCTGCACCCTGGAAGGATATATCCGATCAGATCATAGAAATTCGTATCATGGAAGGAATGACAGAGATTGGAATCAATGCATTTAAAGGATGTGAAAATTTAGAAAAAGTCATACTTCCACATTCCCTGCGGCGCATACACGCATATGCATTCTGGAATTGTAACAAGCTTGTCAGTATCGTTTCCGATCGTGATGATTTTAAATATATCTATGATGACCGAGATTATGAAAAGGACAACACTCTTATCTTTGGAGTTGAATCTTTTTATAATGTTCCCTGGAGTAAAATCAGATGGGGGGATTTCTATACACGGGATAATATGCTGTATGTTACGTTTTCAAAAGGGGCAAGGAGACTCATACTGCCGGAAGGCATTGCGGTATTAAAATCATTTTCGATGAATTATCTGGAGGTTGATTCGGTCGTTCTTCCAAGTACTCTGGAAGCAATAGAAGATTTTGCGTTTTCCAATTCCATTGTGAAAGAAAAAATGATGCTTCCGGATTCCGTCAGCCAACTTGCACCCTATGCTCTGGCAGATTGTTCTATTTTATGGCAGGACTCTGATACGATGAAAGAGATAGTCAAAAGAAGGAGAAAATTGCCCAAAGAACATCGAAAACGGATGCCGGCATATTTCAGTCATTATTCGGTTGCTTCAATAAAAAGAAAATCTTTTGAAAAATTCCGAATGATAAAGGTAATTGAAAAGCAACCAAAACGTAAGATTGGTGATAGATTGCAGTCATTTGTTGTCGATGAAGAAATTGATGTTGGCAACAGCATCTATCGAAGGATCCGAAGTGGAAAAGTAATATTGTGTATCACTTATGAAAACAACAGAATTATCAGTGTGAAATCATTTGTATGGAGCCGAAAATATGAGTTGCCGGCTGAGTATCTCATGT
>DVKZ01000010.1 GCA_018715775.1 Candidatus Fimousia stercorigallinarum
CTCCGGCCGTATCATCCGTACTGTAATCATGTCCCGAAGGAGTCATCATGGTATAGGCAAATATCAGTCCCACCAGACAGCAGAGGAAAAAAACTACCAGCAAAATAAACCAAGGCAAATGTTTTTTTATTTTAGATTTCAACAATGCGAAAGTCTCCAAATTCTAAAGAGTTTATTTAAAATAATTAACTCCTGATTCAAATATTTTCTGATCTTTGTTACCTATAATATTAATCGCAACCGAATCTCCGATACGTTCGGAATGTCCCATCTTACCGAGCACTCTTCCGTCCGGACTGATAATTCCTTCAATTGCATAATAAGAGCCGTTCGGATTGAATGCTTCATTCATCGTAGGATTGCCATTGATGTCGACATACTGCGTTGCAACCTGACCGTTTGTAAATAATTGTTCAATTACTTCATCACTGGCTACAAAACGTCCTTCACCGTGCGATACTGCGATTGAATGGATCTGACCAGGTTTTGTTTCCGCGAGCCATGGAGATTTATTCGTAACAATCTTTGTGTAAACCATCTGAGAGATATGACGTCCGATCCGGTTCGTTGTCAATGTCGGCGCACCAGCGGTCTGTTCGATGATCTCACCATATGGAACTAAACCAAGTTTAATGAGTGCCTGGAAACCATTACAAATACCAAGTACAAGACCATCCCGTTCATTTAATAATTTCATAACAGCTTCTTTTAATTTTTCATTACGGAATGCTGTTGCGAAGAATTTAGCAGATCCATCCGGTTCATCTCCAGCACTGAATCCACCTGGGAACATGATAATCTGCGACTGACTGATGACTTTTTCAAACTCATCAACCGAATCCCTGATTCCCTGTGCATCCAGGTTCTTAAAGATTCTCGTTTCCACTTCTGCTCCTGCACGTTCAAACGCTCTCATAGAATCGTATTCACAGTTTGTACCTGGGAATACCGGAATAAATACTTTTGGTTTTGCTACTTTATTCTTTGCAACATATACTTTTCCCTGCATATAAAGCTGATTGAACATCGTCGATTCTTCAATTCCGGTCTTTGTCGGATATACGCTTTCCAAACGGCCTGTCCATGCATCCAATGCTTCATCTAATGTTACCACTTCATTTGCAAACAGAAATTCCGGCGTCTGTTTTACGGTTCCGATCAACAATGCCGGCACACCAAGTTCATTGATCACATGTGCTTCAATTTCCAGGATAATGGCGCCATATGTCTTTTCTAACAGATCCTGAATGCATACTTCATCGTCAAAGCGAACGCCGAATTTATTACCAAATGCCATTTTTGCAACGGCTTCGAGCGTACCGCCATATCCGACAGCGTAAGCAGACTGTACTTTTCCTCTTTCAATCAATGTCTGGATCCGTTCATAAACTTTCTTTGTACCTTCAAAATCCGGTAAGCCGTATTTATCTTTCGGAATACAGATACGTACGAGCTTATTGCCGCGTTTTTTCAATTCCGGTGTAATGATATTTCCGCTCTTCGCTACATCCACTGCAAAGGATACGAGTGTCGGAGGTACATCAATATCATTGAACGTACCGGACATACTGTCTTTTCCGCCGATGGATGGAAGTTCAAATCCAAGCTGTGCAACGTAAGCACCGAGCAATGCGGCAACCGGCTGTCCCCAGCGGTTTTTGTCTTCGTTCAATCTCTTGAAATATTCCTGGAAAGTAAAGCGGATCTTGCGGTAGTCACCACCGGATGCAACAATTTTTGCCACAGACTGTACCACCGCGTAAACAGCTCCGTGGAATGGACTCCAGGAAGAAAGGTACGGATCAAATCCATAGCTCATCATCGTAACAGTATCTGTCTTTCCTTTTAATACAGGCAGTTTTGCGATCATCGTCTGAATCGGCGTCAGCTGATATTTACCACCGTAAGGCATTGTTACGGTTCCTGCTCCGATCGAGCTGTCAAACATCTCTACGAGGCCTTTCTTTGAACAAACATTCAGATCACTTAATGTTTTTAACATCGTATCATGGAAGCTGCTTCCAATGTTTAATTTACTGAAATATTCATCCTGTCGGTCTGGAATTTCTACATTTGCGGTTGTTTCCTGGTGAGCTCCGTTGGTATCCAGGAATGCTCTGGATAAATTAACAATTTCTTTACCTCGCCATTCTAATACTAATCTAGGCTCTTCTGTTACCACTGCTACTGCAACTGCTTCCAGATTTTCTTCTGCAGAATATGCAAGGAACTGATCCACATCTTTTGGATCAACGACAACCGCCATACGTTCCTGAGATTCTGAAATCGCCAGTTCGGTTCCATCCAGTCCGGCATACTTTTTCGGTACTTTATCTAAATCAACCCGAAGACCATCTGCAAGTTCTCCGATTGCTACGGATACCCCGCCGGCACCGAAGTCATTACATTTTTTGATCAGGCGGCTGACTTCCTCTCTTCGGAACAGACGCTGAATCTTACGTTCTGTCGGCGGATTTCCTTTCTGTACTTCTGCACCGCACGTATCGATCGATTCAACGGTATGTGCTTTCGAGGATCCGGTTGCCCCGCCGCATCCATCGCGTCCGGTTCTTCCTCCGAGTAAGATAATGATATCTCCCGGATCAGAACTTTCACGAATGACATTTTTTCTAGGAGCTGCACCCATAACAGCCCCGATTTCCAGACGTTTTGCAACATAATTCGGATGATAAATTTCATCAACAAGTCCGGTTGCAAGACCGATCTGGTTACCATAGGAACTATATCCATGTGCTGCCCCGGTTACAATCTTTCGCTGTGGAAGTTTCCCCTTGAGCGTCTCGCTCAACGGAATCGTCGGATCTGCCGCACCGGTTACGCGCATTGCCTGATAAACATAGGAACGGCCTGAAAGCGGATCTCTGATCGCCCCTCCAAGACAGGTAGCCGCACCACCAAATGGTTCGATTTCTGTCGGATGGTTGTGTGTTTCATTTTTAAAGCTGATCAGCCATTCTTCCGTCTCTCCATCGATTTCTACCGGAACGACAATGCTGCAGGCATTGATTTCTTCTGACTCTTCCATATCCTGTAAAAATCCGTCTTTCTTTAAACGCTTCATTCCCATCAGAGCAATGTCCATCAAACAGATGAACTTATCCTCACGGCCGGCGTAAAGTTCTTTAAAATCAGCCAGATAACGTTCATATGCTTTCTTGATCGGTTCCTGATAATAGCCTTCATCAAATGTAATATCCGTCAGTTCTGTCAAAAACGTTGTATGGCGGCAATGATCGGACCAATACGTATCTAATACGCGGATTTCTGTCATAGATGGATCGCGGTTTTCTTCATTTTTAAAATAGTTCTGAATATGGAGAAAATCTTTAAATGTCATAGCAAGACCTAAAGAATCGTATAACTCTTTTAACTTTGCCTCTTCCATATTAGCAAATCCATCAAAAATGATCACATCTGCCGGATCTTCAAACTCTGTTGTTAATGTTTCCGGTTTTGTCTCATCGGTTTCTCGTGAATCAACCGGATTAATACAAAAGCCCTTAATCTGTTCCAGTTGCTCCGCATTGATATCTCCCGCAATTACATACGTCGTTGCAGAACGGATGATCGGCTCTTCTTCTTCATTCAATAACTTGACACACTGTTCCGCGGAATCCGCTCTCTGATCGAACTGACCTGGCAAGTATTCTACGGAAAATACCTGTTCCCCTTCGGAGACAGGAAATGTTTCTTCATATAATGTATCTACAGGTGCTTCTGAGAAAACTGTCCTCAAAGATTTCTGATACGTATCTTCAGAAATATTTTCGATATCATAACGAACTAGAACCCGAACGTTTGTAATATCAAACTGAAGATAGTTTTTAACCTCTTCCAACAACTCTTTTGCTTTTACCGCATAAGCAGCTTTCTTCTCCACATAAATTCTCTTAACGTTGCTCATAGTTACCTCCATCCCTCTTCCATTATCAGTAACATATTAACACATTCCATTTATTCATGCAATTTTTTAATAATTTGAAATGCAATGGAATTTTGTAAAATAATCGGTTTTCTTTCGCTATAGAATAAAATGCCGTCCACCGGTGCATAAATTTCAGAAATTGTATTTCCGAGATATGGATCAATGATCTGCGCAAGCCGGTCGCCGCGCTTGACTTCATCGTTCACATGTACCAGTTTCCGGAAAAATCCCGCACTCGATGATTTGACCGGCACTAATTCACTCTCTTCCAGAATACTTGCGATATATCCATTATGGCAATTATAACGTAGGATTCCCATTCTGGTCAAAAATCTCAACACGGCCGATACCGCCTGACGCGCCTGCGCTTCATCAACATTCTCTGTATTACTTGTATACAGGGAAAAAGCCTGTGTTCCGCGGATCTGCCAGTTATAATTCAACGTTTTCGAATCAAAAGAACGCTGCTTTGCCACAACAACATATGGCAGTCCAAAAAGGCTTGCAAGGCTTGTACTCTCTTTTCCGGTATCCTGCATCCGGACATGAGAAATAAATTCACCATCTTTATAAAATGAGGCAAACTGAATCCCATAGCGGTATCCATCCACTGCTTTCATCACGGCCGAAGCAATCCGGCTCGTAGGTTCCCCGTGCGCATTCCCCGGAAATTGACGGTTGATGTCCGTATTGTCCGATGTCCAAAATCTCCTGTCTACATTCATGGATACATTATTTAAGGAAGGGATCACCAAAATCTGATTATCTCCTATGATCGCACCTCTCTCTTCCAGTTCCGCCAACCGGTTCATTAACATCGCACAGATATAGAGCTGCTGATATTCATTTCCTCGCATAGAACCGATGATGCACGCAGATTTTTCCTTTTTCCCGGATCCCTTGCCGGAAAACAGAAATCCATCTACATGAAATTCCTCCCGAAATCCGGAGTCCATAGAATAAATTACTTCTTTTTTCACTTTTCTTCCTCCCGATTTCCAAACAGCCGTGCAACCAATGTCCCTTCACTGACTCCCGGATGTTCTCGTAATGTAATAATAATCCCATCGATCGGCGCGATGATATTTTCCTCCACCGAACCAAAGATCGGTTTTGTAATGATCCCGATCACATCACCCTTTTTTACTTTTTGGTATAAATGACAGTGCGTCACGAACAGCCCGCTCGATTCGCAATTCAAATAGGTAATCTGATCATCCCTTACAACAACAGCTTTTCGAGGCTCGATCACCTCTCCGGTCCAGATTCCCAGTTTTTTCATCAGACAGAAAATGCCAGCGATCACCTGTTCACAATAATTATATTTAATACGGAATGCCGTACCGGACTCCGTAACAATCGTTGGAACACCGATGTGATTCAGCGTATAAGCAAGGCTCCCTTCATCTACTGTCGTAGACGGATGGATCCAGATCAGATCCATATTCAGGCACTTGCAAAGTTCCAGCGTATCTTCTGAAACATCTTCGTTTACCCGGATCTGCGGAAGTTCTTTTAAAAATACATTGCTGGAATGTACATCAATACAAAAATCCGCTCCCCGGATATCTTCGATCAGACTTGCCGCTGTATACTCCGGCAGATCTCCGTCAAACGATCCCGGAAATACCGTATTATAATCCAGATCAAACATGGGAATCTCCCGGCTTCTGGCATCCAGTCCAAGAGAATTGATCGTTGGATAGACATCCACAATTCCTTTCAGCTGATCATAATGTTCTTTGATCCTGCGGATCACTTCTCCGCAAATATACTGTCCTCCCAGCTCATCGCCGTAAAGTCCCGAAACGATGCAAAACCGCTTTTCATTTCCATGCATCTCATTCGGCGTCAGCCGATTCTTCTTAATCGTTAATTCTTCTTTAATTGGCAATTGTACAGAAACGATTGTCTCTATCATCTTTTATCATGCATCCTTTTATTTTTAATCTTATTTTTTTCATTATATCGGACATCACGGGAAATTTCAACGACTTGCAATTTAATATCAATTCTAGTATAGTAAGAACGTAAACAAAATAAGGAGCTGTAATAGAAAATGAGGTGATAAATGATGGATTTTACCCCAATTTATGAAGAAGATAATGTACAGGGAAGCGAAGCCGTTATCCATTTGGTCTTAGACGATGACACAGAAATGGAATGTGTTGTCATCGCTGTTTTCCCTGTAGAAGAAACAGATCAGGAATACATTGCTCTGCTCCCGATCGAAGAAGATGATGACGAGGAAGAAAGCGAAGTATTGTTATATCGTTATGCAGAGGATGAAAACGGCGAGCTGCTTTTAGATAACATGGAATCCGATGAAGAATATGATCTGGCAGCGAATATGTTTCAAAATATTATCAACGAAATGATGGAAGACGAAGGGGCAATCGACTAATGTCGATTGCCCTCTGTCTGGAACTATCTATTTCCCTACGACACCTTTGAAAAACTATATTTTCAGTTGGATCCTGAATTCTCGGTGTAGATGGGCTCTACGTCTACACCAGAAAAATCCAAACGTTTCATTTCTACCGTAGATGGGCTCCCATTTCTACACCAGAAAAATCCAAACGTTTCATTTCTACCGTAGATGGGCTCCCATTCCTACACCAGAAAAATCCAAACGTTTCATTCCTACCGTAGATAAACTCCCACGCCTACACCAGAAAAAGCTAAAACTTTCATTTCCACCGTAGATGGGCTCCATGTCTACGCCAATGAAAGAGGACTTTATCTTATCCTGACAAAAAGCAGAGAACAGGAGGCTATATCCAGACGATGAGGACTGTGGATGTACGGATTGCCACCGTTGTGAACAGAGAGCAAATTACCTTTATAAATGGGATATTAGAAATAAGATCCAGAAATTTGAGAGAAAAAAACACCTCCCGCAGAAGAGTCACTGTTGACATGGAATTATACGGGAGATGTCTTTGGAACATCGAAGTTGAAACATATTATTATCCGACAGTTCCTTTTTTACTATCGATCTATTTCAAATCTCGCCCTCGTCCGCAGTACCTGCATCAGAGAATAATATCTGGTTTCCCTTGTATTCCCTTCCAAAGCGGCATCCATGGTTAATGCGAGCAGTTCCATCGTCTCTTCTGAAATTTTGTCTTCATACTTCTCCAGAATTTCCATTTTTTTACTATACGTTTCCGCATCTAAAAATTCTTCAATCAGAGACGCCTCGCTCCGTCTTTCTTCGTTTGGCTTATGAGGAACAGGAACATTTGACCTTGTCCCCATCGATTCAACGGATTCCACACTGTTTTCCGGGGCATCCACATCCATCCATTCCTGAAATTCTTGCTTTTCCAATGCAAACACAGAAAATGGCTCTGTCAATTGCTGATAGATCACCAGGATCTGCCCCTCTCGATCAATTGCCTCTGTTATGATCTGAAATGCCTGTCCGTCTCTCATCCTTATTATTTTCATGCTTTACCACCTCTGTCACTTTCTGTATCGATATGATAAGAATCTGGAAACTGCACACTTCTTATTGTTATGCTCTTTCGGAATCATAAGATACAAATAATTCTTTGCCCTCGTCATTGCCACATAAAGCATCCGGCATTCCTCTGCAATATCTGCTGATTTCACCGCTTTTTTATACGGTACGAATTCCTCTACAACATCCATAATAAAAACTGTATCATATTCCAGTCCTTTTGCGCCATGCATTGTCGACAGCATCACACCATCCGGTTGTTCCTTCTTTTCTTTTCGGCTCTGTCGTTCCATTTCTTTGGAGAATTTTTCAATTTCCTGCATCCATTCCTCAAATGTCTGGCAGCCTTTTGCACTTTCCTGAACTTCGTCTGCAATATCTTTTAATTCATCTGTGCTCATATTCCGATAACCCGCATACTCTTTTAAAAAATCATCATAACCAATTGCCTTCCGTATGTAGATCACGGCAGCATACGGAGTCATCGTCCGAAGCAGATCCAGGTCAGATTCCAGCTGTTCGATCCTCTCTTCCATCCATCCCATATCCGAATACATCAATTTTAATTCCGGAAACGATATCGGATCATCCGTTAAATAATCCCTGCCGACATAACGATTCGGCCGGTTGATGATCTTCAAAATCTTTCTTCTCTCCCGGCTTCCTCTGGCAACTTCCATATAAGTGATCAGATCCTGTGCGATCCAGTGTTCGAACAAATTCGGAATTCCATCTTTTACAACAAATGGTATATTATAATCCATCAACTTGCTGATCAAAAGACGGGGCTGAATGTTCGTCCGAAACAACACAGCGCAGTCGCCAAGTCTTTTTCCAGAAGCTTTATAACGGCGGATATGATCGACAATAATTTGATTTTCTTCAAACTGATTTTTACATTCGACAAATTGAACCCCCTGCCTGCTCCCGCGGCATGCTTCCAGTTCTTTCGGAAACCTTTTTGCGTTTTGTATGATCACCTTTTGAGCTTCTTCCAGGATTTCTTTCGAACAGCGGTAATTTTTATTCAGAAGAACCCTTTTTGCATCCGGATAATCCTTTTGAAAACCAAGCATAATATCCGGTTTTGCTCCGCGGAAACGATAAATCGACTGATCATCATCCCCAACAATAAACAGATGATTTTCCGGTTTTGCAAGCATCCGGACGATCTTATACTGTACGAGATTGATATCTTGAAATTCATCGATTAAAATATATTGAAATTTCTTCTGCCATAAAGCAAGAATATCTTCCCTCTCGCAAAATAGTTCATAAGTAAAGACAAGCATATCATCAAAATCAATCTTGCGGTTTGCACGGAGTTTATTTTCATATCCCCGATAAATATCCTGGAACACTTCATTGCTGCACTGAGAACTATAATAATTTTCCAGAGGGATCATCTCGCCTTTGACAAGGCTGATCTCGCTGATCATTGCTGACACAAAATCCGCTTCATCTGCCATCTCCACATGTTCCTCATGAAGTACTTCACGGATCATCTGCCTTTTTTCCTCTTCTGTCAGGATATGTTCATAACGGTATCCATATGCATGACGCAAGATTGAAAAGAACACGGCATGAAAGGTTCCGAAAGAAACCTGCTTTGGATCATCCTTACACAGTTTTAAAAAACGCTCTTTCATCTCCACTGCAGCTGCTTTTGTAAATGTTATCACCAAAATATGAGACGGTGGCACATGATATTGTTCAATCAGATACCTGGTACGTTCTGTGATTACCGTAGTCTTTCCGCTTCCCGGTCCTGCCAGCACCATCATCGGCCCCTGAAAATGGGTGATCGCCTCTATCTGTGCCTCATTTTTTCCTTCTAACATTCCATATCCTCGTCGAGAATCATCGCCGCCAATGGGAATGGCTCAATACTTCTTTTTAGGATTCCCTGCATCGCTGCGATCAGGATTCCGTAATTGACAACCGGAACTTCCGCCGATTTAATATGGCTGAGCCTGTTTTTCATTTCTTTACGGTTTAATGTGCATCCGCCACAGTGGATTACCAGCTGATATTCTGACAGATTCTGCGGAAATGAATTTCCGCTGCATGTGTCATATTGAAAACGTTTTCCCGTATATTGGGATAGCCAGCGCGGTATTTTTACCGTACCGATATCATCGCACTGTCTGTGATGTGTACATCCTTCCGCAATCAGAATCTTATCTCCGTCTTTTAACGAATCCAACGCTTTCACGCCCCGGATCTCTTCTTCTAAATCACCTTTGAAACGGGCAAATAATATCGAAAATGACGTTAAGAGGATATCTTCCGGCGTATCCGCCGCAACTTTTGAAAAGACCTGGGAATCTGTGATTACCATCTTCGGTTTCTTTCCGAGATTCTGCAGCGTCTCTCTCAGCTCATGTTCTTTTACAACGATCGCCGCAGCATCGGATTCCAGAATATCCCGGATCGTCTGCTGCTGTGGAAGGATCAACCTGCCTTTTGGAGCCGCCTTATCGATCGGTACAACTAACACGACAAAA
Source organism: Candidatus Fimousia stercorigallinarum (assembly GCA_018715775.1). Taxonomy (GTDB): domain Bacteria; phylum Bacillota; class Clostridia; order Lachnospirales; family Lachnospiraceae; genus Fimousia; species Fimousia stercorigallinarum. Next base: position 9,920 of record DVKZ01000010.1, read on the forward strand.
TCCGATGGTTCTAGCAGATCCCCGACAATCTGGAGCTTCTCCTGCTCTTCCGGAACTAATCTTCCAAGATGTTCTTTTAATTCACGGATTCCTTCTCCGGTCTTTGCACTGACACAAACGCTGTGCGACATATCGATCTGATCGGTAAGATCACAAAGATCTTTTTTATTATAAACAACGACATATGGCAGCTTACGGTCCCGGATCTTTTCCAGCAGACCCAATTCAAATTTTCCAACACCAACCGTGCTGTCAACGATCACCATCGCGATATCCGTTTTTGCAAGTACTTCCAGTGTCTTTTCTACTCGCTTCTGCCCGAGTTCTCCTTCATCATCAAGACCAGGCGTATCGATCAACACGATCGGACCGAGCGGCAGAAGTTCCATCGCTTTGTATACCGGATCCGTTGTCGTCCCCTTCACTTCCGAAACAATGGCCAGATCCTGATCCGTCAGCGCATTGATCACACTTGATTTTCCTGCATTTCTTTTTCCAAATAACGCAATATGGGTCCGTTCCCCTCTTGGAGTCTGATTCATACTCATATTACATCCCTTCTTTCTATTTATTCTTTCATATATAATCAAACAATGTGTATTCTAGAGAGCGTATTCATTATACCATAATTTATTATAATTTGTATGATTTTTCATTTTGGTATATACTAAACGAAAAAAGAGGTAATGTATATGATATATGGAAAAGAAACTGCCCAGGCAGTAAAAAACTTTCCGGTCAACGATCAAAAAGTACCGGAATCCCTAATCAAGGCGATGATCGTGATCAAAAAAAACGCTGCCCTGGCACTAAAATCTACAAAAGAGCTGAAGCCACAGACGGCCGATGCGATCGTCCGTGCATGTGAAGAACTGCTGAATGATTTTCATCCGGAATACTTTCCGACTAACGCATTTCAGGGAGGCGCCGGCACGTCCACCCACATGAACGTCAATGAAGTCATCTCTCATATCGCCGGAAAATATGCCGGATATCCGGTCGATCCGCTCGATGATGTCAATCGCTTTCAGTCCACGAACGATGTCTATCCGACAGCACTGCGCATTGCCAGCATTCTATTAATCCGATTCTTAAGCAATGAAGTTGCTAAACTTCAGGAATCCCTTCAAAAAAAGGAACTGGAATGGGATACGATTTTTAAAATGGGACGTACAGAACTGATGGACGCTCAGATCATTACACTCGGACAGGAATTCGGCGCTTATGCCCAGGCGATTGCCAGAGACCGTTGGCGGATCTATAAAGTAGAAGAACGGCTTCGCCAGATCAATCTCGGCGGAACCGCTGTCGGGACCGGCAGTACAGCCAGCCGCAAATACGGCTTCCTTGTCATCGAATATCTTCGGAAAGACACCGGAATCGGCTTATCCAGGGCCGAATATCCGATGGATCTGACCCAGAACAACGATGTCTTCGTTGAAACATCCGGTCTGTTAAAAGCATTGTCTGTCAATCTCATGAAGATCGCAAATGATCTGAGGCTGATGAATTCCCAACCGTTTCAAGAGATCAAGCTGAAACCGCTTCAAAAAGGATCAACGATCATGCCCGGCAAGATCAATCCTGTTATCCCGGAAATGACGATGCAAGTATCGATGGAAATTATGGCATATGACTCCGCTATCTCCTATGCTGCGGCAAGCGGAAACCTGGAATTGAATGCCTTTCTTCCTCTGATCGCCTATAATCTTCTAACAAGCTTGGAAATGCTTTGCCATACCGTCTCCATCTTCCGTACAGAATGTATTGAACCACTTCAGGCTTATGAAAAAGGCTGTCATTCCCACCTGGATTCGATCGTGATCTACGGAACTGCCCTGCTGCCTTATATCGGTTATCAAAAAGCTTCAGAACTAATGGAAAAAAGCAATTATGAGAAAGATAAGCTGAAAACACTTCTGGAAACGGATACAGAAATGACAAAAGAAGAAATCACGCCGGTATTTACAATCACACACCCATCAAGTTATAAAAATTAAAACCCGGCGGCTCGGAAAGAACAGACTTCCGGGCCGCCGGATAAAATGGCTTTTCTATTATTTTACGATCATATCTCTTGTAATTTCCTCAATGGAATGTGCACCGCACATCTGCATCGTATCTTTTAATTCTCCGGCGATTTTTTCTATATATGTTTCTACACCTTCGCGTCCGCCGCCGTATACGGATACAACAAACGGACGGCAGATCAATACGCCGTCGGCTCCCAATGCAAGAGCCTTAAACACATCAGTACCGGAGCGGATGCCTCCATCGACAAAAATTTTCATGGAATCCCCTACTTCATTCGCAATTGACTCCAGAACTTCCGCCGTACCCGGGCATTGATCCAGCACGCGTCCGCCGTGATTGGAAACAACAATGGCTGCCGCTCCTGCTTCTTTCGCTTTTCTTGCTCCTTTTACCGTCATAACACCTTTTACGATAAACGGAACTCCAGCCATCTGAACAATCTGGGATAATTCCTCCACAGTTTTGCAGCCTGCCGGTGGGTTCATATTTTTTAAAAATGGAAGACCTGCCGCATCTACATCCATCGCAACCGCGAATGCTCCGGAATCATGTACATAGGCCATCTTCTCTTTGATCGTATCAATATTCCACGGTTTGATCGTTGGAATTCCAACTCCGTTGTTTTCCTTGATCGCCTGTGTTGCTGCTTCCATTACTGTCGGATCTGTTCCATCCCCTGTAAACGCCGCGATGCCCATTTGGGCGCAGGCCGAAACAAGCACTTTATTATAAGAAACATCATTGTATTTATTGCTGTAATGGAGATTCACTGCTCCTACCGGTCCTGCAAAGAAAGGATAATCGAACGTTTTTCCAAACATCGTACAAGATGTATCAATTTCTCCTCCGGCGCATAAAGTATCCATATTGACACGGATTTCCTGCCATTTGTCATAATTTCGGATGGCAGTATCTCCAACCCCTTTTGCTCCCGGTCCCGGAATCCGATTCCCACATGCCTTTCCATTACATACCGGACAAGCTTTACAATATTTCCCGATATCCTTTCTCACCTGTTCCAGCATTTGATTATAATCCATAACTGCTTCCTCCATTTTTTCATTTATCTGCAAAAAAGACCTACCATATTACATGGCAGGTCTTTTCTTAATCTTTTCTTTATTAAGATCTTGCTCTTTCTTCTAACAGGGCTTTTACTTCAGCTTCTGTCTTTAAAGCCATAACTTCTTCTGCTAAAGCTTTACATTCATCCATCGTCCATAATGACATTGTCTTACGTGCCTGTAAAACAGATGTTGCACTAACGGAGAATTCATTCAATCCAAATGCAAGTAACAATGGAATCATGAGTGGATCTGCTGCTGCTTCACCACACATACCTGCCATAATGCCTTCCTTATTCGCAGCACCGATAATGTTGCGGATAGAACGAAGAACTGCAGGATTGTAAGTAGAGTACAGATAAGCAACATCCGGATTACCTCTGTCTGCTGCCATCGTATATCCTGTCAAATCGTTTGTTCCGATACTGAAGAAATCTGCTTCCTCTGCTAAGATATCAGCAATCAGACTTGCTGCAGCTGTTTCCATCATAACGCCGACTTTAATATCTTTATCGTATGGGATTCCTTCTGCATCTAATTCAGCTTTCAAATCTTCGATGATCGCTTTTACTGCTCTTAATTCATCTACACAAGTTACTAACGGAACCATGATACGGATCTTACCATATGCGGATGCTCTTAATAAAGCACGTAACTGTGGTTTGTAAATATCATCAACTCTCTTCAAACAGAAACGTACAGCACGGAAACCTAAGAATGGATTTTCTTCTGTAGGAAGTCCCAGATATGGAAGTGCTTTATCACCACCGATATCCAGTGTACGGATAATAACCGGTTTTCCTTCTAATGTCTCTGCTACAGATTTATATGCCTGGAACTGAGATTCTTCTGATGGAATAGAATCGCTGTCCATAAATAAGAATTCTGTTCTGAAAAGACCAACACCTTCTCCATCGCGTTCTAATACGCCAGGAGCTTCATCCGGGCCACCGATGTTGCATACTAATTCAACAACATGTCCGTCTGCTGTCTGTGATGGTTTACCAACAAATTTTGCTAAAGCAGCTTTTGCTTCTAAGTAAGCGTCGCGCTTTGCTTTATATTCTTCTAATACAGATTCTTCAGGATTAATGTAAACTTCACCTGTTGTTCCATCTAAAACAACGGTATCTCCCTCTTTTACGATTGTTGTAATATCAGGGATTGATAATACTGCAGGAATTTCCATAGAACGGCAGATAATGGCACTGTGAGATGTCTTTCCACCAATCTCTGTTAATACACCTTCAATATTTTCCGGAACAAATCCGGCTGTCATAGATGGCGTTAAATCTTCTGCTACAAAAATCGTTCCCGCTGGAGCGGATCCGATATCAACTTCTTCCACACCTAAGAGAATCTTGATCAGACGAGTTTTGATATCGCCAAGGTCAGATGCTCTCTGTTGTGTTAATTCATCTTCAGCCATAGAGAAAATCATAGCGAAGAAGTCACATGCTTCTTCCACTGCTGCTTCTGCATTGATGGATTCCTCATCGATCTTCTGTTCAATCTGTTCAGAGATTGCCGGATCCTGGATCATCATAATATGACCTTGAAGAATCTCTGCTTCCGCTTCTCCGGCAGTAACCTTCATACTCTCTGCTAATACAGTTGTCTTCTCCACAAAAATGTCAATTGCATCAGCTAATCTTTTCTTTTCTGCTTCTTTATCTGTAATGGTAACCTTTGAATAATTCAATTCCTGTTCTTTGATGATCACAACTTTACCAATACCGATACCAGCAGATGCGCCAATACCTTTATACATGAGCCACCTCGTTCGTTAATTCAATTATTCGCCTAAACCAGATTCAATTAATTCTGTTGCATGTGCTAATGCAGCTTCTTCATCTGGACCTTCGCAAACTAATTCAATTTCAGAACCATATTTAATGCATGCACCAATGATATTTAATAAGCTTTTTGCGTTGATTTTTTTGTCATTGTAAATGATCGTTACGTCAGATTCAAATTTTGTAACGGCTTTTGCTAAAACTCCAGCTGGTCTCATGTGTAAGCCCTGTTCATTCTGTACTACAAATTTTTTTGATACCATAATATTATTCTCCTTTTTCTTATAAAATTTCGTTTAGTGGGATTCTGGCAACAACGTTATAAAACGAAAGTCAGGAGACCTTCGTTTTTAACATTATTGACAATCATCTAACCCATTAATTATGTTAAAATTCTACCATGCAAAAGGGTGAAAAGTCAATAGTAGTAGTGCATTTTTTATATAATTATACAATTTTATTATACATATTAACCAATAAAACCCGTTTTAAATCGTTTCACTCCCAAATAGTTTTGTCAATTCCAACGGAACATAGGCCTCAACATAAATGCCGTTATCCCTGTATTCTTCTTTTAATAAGACCCCGTTCCTGCGTATCTTCTGGATCACTCCTGCATCGGCATACTTCACAAGATGTTCCACATAAATCTGTCCTTCCATCAGAATATCCTCGATCAATTGCAGCAACTCCTCCGTATGAATCTTCTTCTTAGCAGAGATATCGATCACTTCATCGGCATTGACGTCTTTTAAAAATTCCGTATCTTCTGCTTTGTCCATCTTATTAAACACGGTGATGATCTTTTTATCCTGAATCTTCAGCTGCCGAAACGTCTCATAGACTGTCTGCATCTGTTTTTCCCTCTGCGGATTTGATGCATCTACGACATGCAGGATCAGATCGCTGTACTTTGCCTCTTCCAAGGTACTTTGAAACGCATTCACAAGATGATGCGGAAGTTTTTGGATAAAGCCGACCGTATCCGTCAGTAAAATTTCCTGCCCGCACGGCAGCTTCACCGATCTTGTCGTCGGATCCAGCGTTGCAAACAACTGATCTTCTTCCAGAACACCTGCATCGGTATATAAATTCAACAATGTTGATTTTCCGGCATTCGTATAACCGGCAATGCATACAACCGGAACATGATTTTTGCTGCGCTTCTGCCTCTGTACCTCCCGATGCTTTACAACCTGTTTTAACTCTTTTGACAAGTGACCGATTCTTTTTCGGATCAGACGTCGATCCATTTCCAATTTCTTTTCTCCGGGTCCCCTCGTTCCGATCCCGCCTCCAAGCCTGGATAAAGAATTACCATATCCGGTCAGTCTTGTCGAAAAATACTTCAGCTGTGCGAGCTCTACCTGGATTTTTCCTTCCCTTGTACGCGCCCGCGAAGCAAATATATCAAGAATTAGAAGTGTCCTATCCATCACTTTACAATCCAGTTCTTCCTCCAGATTGCGGATCTGCATCGGCGAAAGTTCATCATCACAAATGATCCCGTCCGCATCCTGCTCCCAGATCATATCCTTGATCTCCTGCATTTTTCCGCTTCCGACATATGTGCTGTTATGGATTGCCTCACGATTTTGGATACACCGCCCGACTGTCTGCGCGCCTGCTGTTTCCGCAAGCTGTTCTAACTCATCCAACGATTCTTCCACATCTCGTACATCATCCAGACAGACCGCAACAAGAATCACTTTTTCCTGTTTTTCATTTTGTTCAAATGTAAATTTATTCATAGTTATCTCGATTCCAGAAATGTCTTTTCATTTAATCCTTTTTCATCATCGGTATAGGCTTCACAATATGCTTCTGCCTCTTCCAGCGCTTTATCATATTGCAGCAGCTTTTCATAAGCAACGATTTTTGCATATGCGATTTCCTGTTCCATCGAAGTCACCGGAACATCCTGCGCTTCCTCTAAAATCGCCAGAGCATCCTCATACTGCTCATTCTCAACATAATAACCAAACAAATAATAATAACCGATCCCATCCTTTTTATCCACATCAATCGCGCTCTCATAAGCCTGCAAAGCTTCCTCGCTGTCGCCGTTTTGCTGAAGGGCAAATCCCCGCAGAGCATAGGCACGCGCTTCCCGGTGCCCGTCTAAAATCTCCCCGTAAACGTCTGCCGCATCCTTATATCTTCCGAGATAGACAAGGCATTCGCCCTCATAATACCGGATATTTTTCTTAGAAGTCAGGATTGTATGTTTATTTTCCGCATTTAGAAAATTTTCATACGCTTTTTGATATTCCCCATCTGCCAGAAAATCAACGCCCCGGCTGACCGCGATCTGCTGCGTAATGATCTGAAATCCCAGAAATAAAACCAGGATTGCTGCAGCTATCCCCGCTGCAATGAGTATTTTCTTTTTTTTATCATTCAATTCCATACTCATCCTCCTATAAACGAACACTGATTCCGCGTTTTCTCAGATCTGCTTTTAAATCTCTGATCTCCAGTTCTTTAAAATGGAATAACGATGCTGCTAAAGCCGCATCCGCTTTTCCTTCTGTTAAAACTTCATAAAAATGGTCCTTATTTCCCGCGCCGCCGGAAGCAATGACCGGAATAGAAACATGCTCGGAAATCATACGGGTCAGTTCCACATCATATCCGGCTTTTGTTCCATCACAATCCATGCTCGTCAGAAGGATTTCTCCGGCTCCGCGTTTTTCCGCTTCCTTCGCCCACGAAACAGCATCCAGTCCGACATTGATACGTCCGCCATTTTTATACACATCCCATCCGGATCCGTCTGCACGTCTTTTCGCGTCGATCGCAACAACGACACACTGACTGCCAAATTTATCTGCAGCATCAGAGATCAGATCCGGCGTATTGATCGCCGATGAGTTGATGGAAATCTTGTCCGCGCCCTCTCTCAGGATTGCCTTAAAATCTTCGACTGTTCGAATACCGCCACCGACCGTAAATGGGATAAACACCGTTTCCGCTACCCTTCTGACCATATCGATCATAATATTTCTCGCATCGGAAGACGCTGTAATATCCAAAAATACAAGTTCATCGGCTCCCGCCGCATCATAAGCAGCTCCGATCGCAACCGGATCTCCCGCGTCGATCAAATTGACAAAATTAACGCCTTTTACCACTCGTCCACCGGTCACATCCAAACATGGAATAATTCTTTTTGTATGCATCGCTTTTCCTCCTAAAGTTCAATAAAATTTTTCAAAATCTGAAGTCCGACTGTACTGCTCTTTTCCGGATGAAACTGGCACGCAAATACATTGTCCTTTTCTACAGAGGCATGGATCAGCGTTGAATACTCCGTCGTTGCCGCAACAATGTCTTCCTTCGCTTTTAAATAATAGGAGTGTACAAAATACACATATGGATCATCTTCGACACCTTTAAATAATGACGCTCCCTTTTTCACTTTCAGAGAGTTCCATCCCATATGCGGAATCTTAAGTCCCTCTTTCGCCGGAATCCTTAAAATCTCTCCGTCTAAAATACCAAGGCCGGAAACGCCCTTGCTTTCATCGCTGCTTTTAAATAACAGTTGAAGTCCAAGACAGATACCTAAAAATGGCTTTTTCTGATCAACAATATCATAAATGGTATTCTTCAGTCCGTATGCATGGATCTTCTCCATCGCATCTCCAAAGGCTCCAACTCCCGGAAGAATCACTTTATCACTATTTAAAATGAAATCCTTATCTCTCGTGATCACAGCTTCTTCCCCTAAAAACTGTACTGCTTTTTCTACGCTTTTAATATTTCCTGCATCATAATCTATAATTGCGATCATCTACTCATCCTCTTTCATCTTTAAAAAATCTAAACTATTTGCCGTTACGGATTCTGCTTTCTCTTTAATATCTTCCCCGATCTGACTCAAATATTCATGCACGCGGATCAAATGCGCCTTTTTGTTATAAAATGCGATTTTTTCAAACGGCCATTTGAACAAGTTCGGAAGCTCAAATCCTTCCCCCAGTTCCAGAATCAGCACTTTCTTATGAATCGTGCCTTGCAGCCACTTCGTGTAATATCCCCACAGCTGCAAATAGCCTTCTTCCAGATATTTTCCTGCTGTCTCCTCCCGCCGGATATTAAAAACCAAATCTTTGCCGCATTTCGGGCACTGCAGCGTGTCATATTTTCCCGTTTTTTCAAAGTATTCGATCAGATCAGTCGTTCCTGTCAGAGCCGGATACAACCGGTGTTCACACGGACCGCTGCACTGGAAAAATTCTCCTGTTCCACACGGGGCAACGATCCTGTCGCTGCGCAGCCCGGATTTATACAGCAGGTTGTCCATATTGCTCGTAATAATAAAATAATTTTTCCCTTTCAGCGCATCTTCCAGCTCATCAAAAAACGGCACATGCTCCACCGATAACAGATAATGCCGATAATAAATTTCCAGCATCTGATCACGTTCTTTTCCGGGTTCTGCTGCCAGCAGTGTTTCATATCCGTTCCAATGCCGTTCTTTAAAATAGTTCCGGACTTCCTCGGAATCTTTCGGAATCAGTTTTTCGGCACTCAATTCCCTTCCGATACCGACAACAACCATCTCCGCATCCTGAATCTGTTCTTTATATTTTTGTAACATATCAAACTCCTCATCTGTCTGTTTTCCATCAATCTTTCTCACTCAATTATACAGAAAATACTCACATTTGCAAATTTTTTCTTTTTAGTATATAATGATACAATCATTGAAAAGGAGGAATTGTGATGAAATCCAATGTTTACGTTGAGTACCAGGGCCAGCAGACGCTGATGAAAGATGTATTAGCAAATGTTAAAAAAGAATGGACAGCTGCCGGCAACAAAATCAAAGACATCGATACACTGGATATGTATGTAAAACCAGAAGAACATAAAGTATATTACGTAATCAACGGTGAAGATGAAACATCTGGTGTCATCGATCTTTAAGTTGATCCGTTACATAACATGTTTTTTATCGATGGTCAATGAATCAAGATGCGTTATACGCAAAAAAGAAGCTGCTGCACAGAAACAAAATTTCCGTACAGCAGCTTTTTTACAGTTCGAGATCAAAATAGAATGCCGGACCGCCCGGATAATTTTTTACCCCATACTGGCATCCGTGCGATTCCATGATCGCTGCAACGATGGAAAGTCCTACTCCGCTTCCGCCGTATTCCCGCGTTCTTGCCTTATCAACTTTGTAAAACTTGATCCATATCTTTTCCTGTTCTTCTTCCGGGATCAACTCTCCCTCATTATAAACCCAGACGCGGACATATTTGTTCCGCAGTTCCATCCAGATTTTTACTTTTCCATTCTCAAATACATGGTTAAATGCATTACTGATGTAATTATTGATCACATCTTCGATCATAAATTCGTCTCCCCAGGCATAAACTGACTCGACCTGGCTAAATTCTACTGTCACCTGTTTTTGATTGAAACGAATCTGATTTGCTTCAATCATATTTCGGAGCAGTTCCGTCAGATCAAACCGTTTAATATCCAGCTGATTTTGTCCGAATTCAATCTGATTCAATGTCATCAGTTTCTGAACCATCTGGTTCATTTTCTTCGCTTCATCTATAATGACTTCGCAATAAAATGCACGACTTTCCGGATCGTCGGCAATTTCATCCACCAATCCTTCGGCATATCCCTGGATCAAAGCAATCGGCGTTTTTAATTCATGAGAAACATGCGACAAAAACTCTTTCCGCATCTCATCAATCTGTATCTTTTTGTCAATATCCTTTTGCAGTTCTATATTGGCAGACTTCAATTCAGAAATCGTCTCCTCCAACTGTCCGGACAATTGATTCATGCTCTTTCCAAGCTGCCCGATCTCATCATTCGGGAGATTGATCACCCTCGCATTAAAATCAAGGTTTGTCATTCGTTCTGCAATCTCAGACATCTCTTCAATCGGCCTTGTAAAGCGCTTTGTATACCAGAACATAACAAATGACGCCAATACGGTTACCGCAAGCGCTGCATATGCAAGAAACCGGACTGCAATGCCGGCAGCGGTCTGGAGTCCCTCAACCGATGACCCGATCGCAATATAATACGTATCTCCAAGCAGACCGACCAGATCGATACTCGTACTCCTCAGCTTTGTATCCGTACGCTGGCTGATTGAATAACCGCGTTCGCTGACCTCTTCCCCGGTTCGCGTCTGATTTCCGAGTATCAGGTTTCCCTGCAGTTCCTGCAGCTGGCTGAACATGCGCATGTATGTCTTCCCATCCTGCCCGGTAGAAGAATAGATCGTATCCAGACTGATTCCGGTCAAACTTTGTGAGGAACGCGCAATAATGATCTTAATATTATTTTTTGCAGCAATCCCTTCCAGATACAAGGTATTCACAGACCCTTTTTTCTCCAGTTCCTCATCGATCATTTTATATACATTTGTCAGATTTTTTCGTTCACTGCGGACAAAATAGCTCTCCATCATCGTCAGACTGAGTATCCAGCATCCCAAAATGGATATACCGAGTAAAACGAGCAGACAAACGGTCATTTTCACCCGCAGAGAATGATGTCCTTTGCCCAAAATTTTTTTCATTTTAATCAGCTACCTCAAATTTGTATCCCATCCCCCAGATGGTTTTGATCAATTCTCCTTTTTTCCCAAGTTTACTGCGAAGTTTTTTTACATGGGTATCAATCGTCCGTGCATCACCGAAGTAATCATAGTTCCATACATGATTTAAAATGTTTTCTCTTGATAATGCGACATTTTTATTTCGCATAAAATATGCCAGCAGCTCAAATTCTTTATAACTGAGTTCAATATCCTTACCATCTACGATCACACGATGCGCAGTAATATCCATTGTAATTCCGCCCTCTTCCAGAACATCCTCCTGAAGCTGCATGCTCCTTCGCAGGATCGCCTCCACACGGGCTACCAGTATTTTCGGACTAAACGGCTTGGAAATATATTCATCAACGCCAAGATCAAAGCCCAGAAGCTCGTCCTGTTCCTGTCCGCGCGCGGTCAGCATGATGATCGGCACTTTCGACACTTTCCGGACTTCTTTTACAACTTCCCAACCGTCCATTTTCGGCATCATAACATCCAGAATCAGCAGATTGATCGTATTATCCGAAAAGAAGATATCCACCGCTTCTTCTCCATCTGCCGCTTCCAACACCTGATATCCTTTTTTATTTAAAAAGTCTTTGACTAATTTTCGTATTCTGCTTTCATCATCGACAACTAAAACCTTTAATTCGTTCATTGCTTTCCCTCCTAAATCATTTTACCCTTGTATCATACCATATAATTATGGGAAAATTGTGTATTCATCACTCTTCTTTTTGCCGCTCTTTTTTAATCGTGTTGTACTTAAGCCACACACCGGAATATAAAATATTGCGCAAAATTTCCTCATATTCAATGATCGGGAGGTATTCAAAACATTCTGAAACATTTGCCATCATCATTTTCAAGATTTCTTCAATTACTTCTTGGGATACCGATAACAACGGATTGTACGTTCCATTCTTTTTATCTTCTTCCAGGTCGTCATAAGCATCCATGTAATAAATAAATTTGCCAAGATAAAAACCCATACGTCTGAGCACATCGCTCCATTCATCTTCTTTTGGAACAAGAATCTCCCCTAACATCTCACCGGTCAGATTTGCTGCTTCATCCAGGTTATCCTGATCACCTTTCTTTTCGCATTCGGCAAGTTTTTTCATATAATCCAAAACGCTCTGATGCTGTCTCGGATATTTTTTCGCAATTTTCTGACATTCTCTTTTTTGAAGGAGCATAAAAAGACGGCTTTTTAAACTGCGGTCATCGATCCAATCGTCCTCCCAGTTATAATAGGCAAGGAGCAAATTCATATCCGCAGCATAATCACTCATCGCAGACGTGATCACCTGCTTTTTTTTCAACGGATGAAACGGGCAGCGTATCATTGTTGTCGTTTTTTCCGTATCATACAGTCCATTTAATAAAATTGCCACAAACGTCATATCAAAGCTTAAAACTAATCGGGCACGCTGACCGTGGTTTTTCTTCAGCCGTTGACATAAACCACAGTAGCATGCCTGATATGTTACGTAATCTTTTATTTTAAGCTCCATATGATTTGTTGTAATATAACCAAACATACGAATCTCTCATTTCTTTTTAACAGTCATTATGCCGTAATTGCATAGGCTTCTTCTGCACTAAACACTTCAAATCCGTTTTCCTCTAACGCTTCCAGTGCACGATCGGATTCTGATACCTTTACAACCATCGAAGCGGATGCTTCTCCTGTTGCCATCGTATACAGATAAGAGATCGTTACGCCGCCAAACGTCAAAACCTGGATCAGTCTCTGCAAGGAACCTACTTTATTCGGCAGTTTTACTGCCAATACATCGGTAAGGGATGCGCTGTAATCTTCTGCAGAAAGAACTTCCTTTGCCAAATGAGGGTCTGACACGACCATACGGATCAATCCATATTCGCTGACATCGGAAATTGTCGTTGAGATCACATTAATGTCGTTCTTTGCCAGAATGGAATAGACCTCTTCCAATCTCCCATGCCTGTTTTCGACAAAAACATTTAACTGTTTTATGTACATCATTACTCCTCCTACTCATCATTCCATAATATTGTCCTTAAATTAAAGAATATCATAATTTAGGAATTTCCGCAATTTTATTTTCTCTTCAGTCCGATGATCCTATCCCCGCATCCATGCAATCATTCTGTCAATTAGTCTTTCAAACAATGATTTCTCTGTTTTAACCATTTCGGCTGATCTGTCTGTTGTTGTATCTGTCATCGAATTATCTTTTTTTTGCTCATAAAATACCTGATAGGAGATTTCATTATGCTCCGGCTGTTCATCTTTTACCAAAGTCATTTTTTCTTTCACATTAGCCAACTGAGGCAGTACTCCGGAGCCATCTTTCTTTTCCAACTGATAATATCGCGCGATCGCCCGCGCATCTGCTTCAGCATTTCGCTTTATTTTTTCGTCGCTATTTAAAAATTGCCGGTAATCCATTTCAGAATCAACAAATGCATGTTCGATCAAGATCGAAGGCATCTTCTGTTCCAGTCCGTTGCGGATAATGGCATAATAATCAGCCAGTTCTCCGTTTTCATACACCGAACCATTCTCCGACTGTCTCAAAAGGATGCCCTGATTTTCCAGTCCAACTTCTGAAAGCTCATACAAAACGTTACATGCGAGTTTCTGCTCTTCTTCGCAGATTTCTTTTTCATATGCGCCACGACCGGTCAAAACCGTGCATCCGTGATCGTATTCCATGATCTCGCCTGCCGCATTATGATGAATACTGATCAACAGATCTGCATTCCGTTCTTTTGCCATCATCGTTCTTTGCAAAAGATCCACAGAAACATCTCCTGTCCGAGTATAGGATACTCTCACGCCTTCATATTCTTCCAAAAAGCTGCCAAGATAATGGGCGGTCTGCAGATTCAGGTCTTTTTCCAAAATCTCTCTTCCATCATAGACTGCTGATGCTCCGGTATCCTCGCCGCCATGTCCGGCATCGATCACAATGTGGATCATATCATTTTCTGCAGATACGTCAATCGGGATGATCAGCATGACCAATAACAAACAGAGACCGACGAACCCTCTTCTCTTTCTCATTTCTTTTCTCCCATATCATCATTTGCAAATTGCAAGAACGTTCTCGGACGATACGTCGTTCCACTGAATGAACAATACCGATATACACAGTCTACAATATAATTAATATCCTTATAAGCATCATTTTTATTCTGATCTGGATAATAAAATTCTAAAATATAATTATCGATACCGTCATTGGCCGCAATGATATAGGCACCTTTTGTTTCAGCAGAATCCAAATATCCTGCAAGCAAAGCCCTCGACATTCCTTGACTGTCCGTAGAATCCGAAACGAGCTCAAAATATTTGCTGTAAAACGATGAAACATACCGGCGGTATAAAAGCTGCGCATTTTGGACAGGATCACCAGAATTACTTTCTTTATAAACTTTCATCTGATAATCAATCCCATTTTCACTCGTATGCTCAAATTTATATACACCATTATCCAGCTCTGATGAATTAAATATGTACTTCGGATAAGAAAAACGATAGGATCCATCTTGTGCAGTAATCGTTTCATATGCTTCCGTATTCATACAGGCTGTCAAGTCTACCGTATCATTATCCGTATAAGCAAACGTACTCTGAGACGCCTCTTCTGTACCACTGTTCTCATGTTCGCGATTCTCTGCAGGATCATACGAATTCTCCGTATCCGCAAAATTAGTGTTTCCTGTTTCATTTGTATAAACCGAACCGGTATTCACCAGGCTGAACCTGGAAATGATGAATACTACAAGTGCCAGACAACATGCCATGATCCCGATTGCTATTAAAACTTCTTTTAATTGACTTTCCATCGCTGACGGATAAAATGGATTTTCATTCCTGTCAATATTTTTTTCAAAATATTGGATTTTCCTATTCGTAGTTTTCTTTTTTCCAAAAGCCATATCATGCTCCCCCCTTATCGAATCACTGCAAGATAATTCTGCACACGTGCAATTCTCTTATCCGTATCCGGATGATCCTGTGATAACGCCGCAAATAAACCAACCGGTCTATCTTCCATCTGCTGCATCCAGTTAAAAAATGCGAGTAATCCTTCTCCATATCCTAACTGGCAAGAAAATGCATCCGCAAGGTATTCATTTTCACGAGAGGTTTTATTCGTCAGTAACAGCCCGATCCTCGACCAAATGGCGAGAAAACCATTAATGATAAACAATGTGATCCAGCTGGACAATTTACTCAAAATCAGCATCCACAGGCCATCTCGGTTATTCATCACAATTGCAGTAATCGTCATAATTACATCAAAAATCATCACTCCTATCTGGAACAGACGTCCCAAAGCGAGAATAATGATATTTCCGATATATACTACAAGAAAGCGATCCGTATCTCTATGTGACAGATGTCCGAATTCATGTGCCAGAGCCGCTTTGATCTGATCATCCGGTAAATCCAACAACCCTGCTGTCACACAAATCGTTCTACGTCCTGTTGCAAATGCATTCGGACAAGAATCATAGTTCATAAACATCCGGACATCACTGGAAATCGATGGATTAGCCACTTTTGCTTTCTCATATACTTCCGAAAAAAGCGGATACAGTCGGTCGATCACCTGTCGATTTTGAATTTTTTTACATGCTGTCTGGCTTCTTAATATGGCTTCTCCAATCGGTGAAACCGCGATAGCTATCGTCGCGGCATAGACAAGCAGTCCGGCCAGCATTCCCCACAATACCGGAAGAGCAAAAAACAGACACATAACCGCTCCGATAATACATACATTCAAGACAAGATAAATCGCAAGCGGTATGTTTTCCTTTTTCATTAATCGATATAAAAAATCAACAAAATAAATCTTTCGAATGCCTTCGGGTACAGCGGTAATTTCCTTGATCACGATTTCTCCGGAGTGCTCTGCTGGCTCAGCCTTTTCTTCCGTTTTCGGAACAGGCTCTGCGATTTCTTTTTCTTCTTTTACTGGATCCGGTGTCTTCGCACCGCAGTAACAGCAGAATTTTGAATTATCACGTATTTGTTTTCCACAATTAATACAATACATAACTTTCCTCCTTATTTTCTTTGTCTGTTACCCATTATAGCACTTTTCTTTCATAAAAAAAACAAGGATCAGTTTTTCTGCCCTGTTTCAGGGCAAAAAAATAGCCCTTGAATCCATCAAGGGTTTAAAAAGAGCGCGAGACGGGACTCGAACCCGCGACCCCGACCTTGGCAAGGTCGTGCTCCACCAACTGAGCCACTCGCGCTTACATGCTCTCTCTCAAGCACTCGTTAATAATAGCACAGAGATTCGAGCAT